>NZ_JAPPRA010000002.1 GCF_026672375.1 Caulobacter sp. SL161 | reverse complement strand
GGTGATGGTCTTGAGGCGATCGAGAAGGCCTTCAGCGACGAGACTCGGATTGGCTGGCGCGTGCTTGAACAGGCGCCACTCGACCGCCTGGTCTTGCTTTGTCGAGAGCCGCCATTGCAGCTCGAGAGCCTGCTCTCCGCCCAGGGGGCAGGTTGACCAGGCCACGGACGGCTCGATCTGCGCGGGGGCCGTTTCGATGGGCTCTTGGGACATGGGGAAGGCTCGGCGAAGGGCGACTTCGCGGGCGAGGTGACGCACGCGATCGCGACGAGGACGAGGAAAAGGACCCGGGGCGGCAGGTGGTGGGAAGCCGCCGCCCCAGGGGCGCGTGGGGGGCGCTAGTTGACCGAGACGCTGTAGGCGGCCCAGTCACCGACCGGGACGTTGTCCTGGAAGATGGTGATCGTCAGGTCCTGGCCGGTCTGGGCCGGGTTGGTCGCCACCTGGCTGGTGGTGATGCCGTTGACGTTGGCCTGGAAGCTGTAGCTTTCTTCGGTGCTGACCGCGACCGAGTCCAGCTGGCTCACGACCACGGCGCTGGTCAGGATCGGCTTGCCCAGCGGGCTGGTCGGGGTAGCGGTCAGATTGAAGGTGACCGGCTGGCGGCAGGTGTTGACCAGGGTGAACTGATTGGGCGTTGAGCCGGTCTGAGCCACGATCTGGAAGTTGAACGTGCCGCCCTCGACCAGCATCTGGGCGGTAAGGTTCTGGGTGCCGTTCGGCAGGTTGACGACGCTGGTGGTGTAAGTGTTGCCGTCTTCCATCGTGATCGAAGCCTGCGCCGTGTAGGCCTCGGTCGTGGGGATCACGGCTGAGCCGTTGTTGGCGGCCACGGCCACGCGGCCGAAGAGGTTGTTGGGGCCACCCGGCGTGCCCTTGTTGATGATCAGTTGGGCCGGGAAGGTGGTGCTGTTGACAACGGTAAAGGCGCTCATGACGAGGTCTCCTGAAGTGGTGTTGACCTCAATGAGTTTATGCAACCTAAAAACGAACTAAATCAGAATTCATTCTAAAAGGGCGTGGGAGATCCTTGCGCATCCAGCTTGGTCGATCGCTGGTATGGCCTAGGGGTTTTTCTGAGTTCTAGAGCGCCACCAGGCCGTGTTGGAGCGCCAGGCGGGCGACGTCGACATTGTTGCGCAAGCCCAGCTTACGTAGGACGTTGGCGCGATGAGTGTCTGCGGTCTTGGAGCTAAGGCCAAGTTCTTCGGCGATCTCTGAGGTGCTGGCGCCGACCGCAAGCCTGCGGACAAACTCCAGTTCTCGACGCGTCAGGCGATCGAGTGTGGCGTCCGCGCCGGCAACGAACCGTTGGGCAAGGGTTTGTTGGAGCGTAGGGGGCAGATAGGTGCGCTGGTCGGCGATCGTGTCGAGCGCCAGGCGAACGTCCGGCGCGTCCGCGTCCGAGAACAGGACGCCTGCCGCGCCTGCCCGGATCAGTCGTATCGCAACGTCATCCCAATGGGTAAGCATGATGATCAACACCCGGCCACGTCGCGCGTGGCCCTGAAGCTGGCTCAGGCGGGCCTCGACCTGTGGGGTGGGCGGTCCGAAATCGGCGATGACCAAGTCCATCTCGTGCGGCGCGTCGGACCGCGTGTCCGGGGTCGTCAAACGCCAGACCCGGAAACGTTCGACGAGCACCTGCTCTAGACTGGACGCTAAGAGCCTAAAATGAACATCGAGCCCGATGTTCCGGAGCTCTCGGGCGCCTCCCATAGCTGCCTTCTCTTACTTGCGAGGGAACACGATCGTCCGCAGACACTTATCTGTTTCTTCAAATTGAAACTTAACGAGAAACTCTCGAGGGTTGTATTTTGTGCGTGGGCCGTTTGCCCTTCCTCTCTTAAGCTTGTCGTTAGCGCCTTGACCTGATCGAAAGGGTAGGGCGGCATTCGAACTCGAACAAACATAGAACATGTGCCGTGTGGGCGCGAGTCGACTCCGTGGTCGAGGCTTCACGTTTCGGAAGCAGCGTTCCGCGATGGCGAGGTTCTGATCAGCGGTCTGGACGCGGCCAAGGCGAGCGCGAGCGTGGTCGGTCGACCTGCCATAAGGCGTTCCCAAGCCGCAGAGGTCCCAGAATGCGCAGCGGTCATGCTGTCATCACCGAATGGCCTAGCAAAACTATTTCGGTGAAAGATCCTTAGCGCGTAGAGATAGTTGCCCGTCAGCAAGCTTGCAGACCCCCCGCCGCCGCTGCTCCTACGAATGGGGAAACCTGACTCTTCTCGTACGTTGGAATGGTCCGCTTTGGGGCAGAGTGAGGTCCGGCGCGAGACCGCCGCCCGGAACGGGGAAATCTGACTCACAGCTTCCCTTTGGAAAGGCTGCTTTCCGGCCGCGACGAGGTGGACGGGGCGACCGTATCCGATCCATCCCAAAATGTAGCAAAGCTTCGCCTAGGGTTGCATGTTGGATAATCAGACATTATATCGCTGATATGTGTTGCCTGGAGCGGCGGATATGGATCCCAAACTAAAGGTGGCCCCGGCTGACGCCGCGCCGAAGGCGTTTCCTGCCGCCTATGTCGAAGCGGAACTCCGCAAGGAGCTGCTGCTCGTCGCCGAAACCGAAGCGCCCGTGCAGGGGATCGCTCTGCCGGGCTCGCCGGCGCTGGTTATGAAGACGACCATTCGCCTGGACTCGCTGACGGTCGTCGACGTGCTCTGCGCGGTCGAGCCGATCTTAGGCCACAAGCTGCGTGAAAGCGTGGTCCAGACCGGCGGCTACAAGTCGATCGACGCCGCGATCGAGCACCTGATGCCGCGGATTGAAAAGGCCTGGAACAAGGCCAACGGGGTCAAAGAGTAATGGAAGACGCGGACGCTACAGACGATCTCGCGCGGCGGCGCCTAGGGGCCCGCTTGCGCGACGCGCGAAAGTACCTCGGCCTCAAGCAGGAAGAGGTCGCCACCTACTTGAAGATTCCCCGGACGGCTCTGACTGACATCGAAAACGGCCAACGTCGTGTCGACTCGCTCGAGCTCACCAGGCTTGCCAGGCTCTATCGCCAATCCGTGGCCTACTTGACGGGTGAGGACGAGAGCGTTGCAACGCTTCCTGCCGATGTCGCGCTCCTTGCGCGTCAGGTGGCGAAGCTTTCCGAGTCCGACCGGGAGGAGGTGGGGCGTTTCGCTGAGTTTCTTCGCGCGCGATCGCAAGCGCCGAAGGGCTAGTCATGGCCAGCAACTACGCCAGCGCTGTTAGAGCAGGCACGATGGCCGCCGGTCGCGTACTCCGCGATCTCGGGGTGCGGGACTTGGTGCTGGGAAGCGGCGGCAGCGTCGACGTCTTTGGCGCGATCTACCAGCTCGGCCTTCCCCTCATGCTCCGCCCGTTGGAGGGACTGCTCGGCGTTTTCCTGCCGGCGCCGACGCCCGGTATCTTGGTCACCACTCAGCGGCCAATGAGCATCCAGCGATTTACGGCCGCCCATGAACTTGGCCACTTCGCCATGCAGCACCGTCCAAGCCTGGACGACGAGAACAACATCCTGCGACGCGCCCCCTTGGCGAAGGGTGTCGATATAGAGTTTCAGGAGACCGAGGCGGACGCTTTCGCCACCGCCTTCCTGATGCCCAAGTGGCTGATCCTCGCCCACTGCCAGCGCCAAGGTTGGACGACCAGCGATCTCGCAGAGCCGGCAGTCGCCTATCAGCTGTCGCTGCGTTTGGGCGCAAGCTACGAGGCGACCGCCTGGACCCTGGAGCGCAACAACCTCCTCAACGCGAATGCGCGGGCTCGCCTGCTCCACAAGCCCCGCCGAGATCTCAAAATCGCGCTTCTTTGCGACTACAAGCCGCCGAACTATCGCGGTGACGTCTGGCTCCTCACCGCTCGGGACGAGGGTGTATTGATCGAAGGAAGTCGGAACGACCTCTTCGTCCTGCAGCTCGAAGAGCGAAGTGGGGCCGGATTTATCTGGGACATCGATCAGCTCGCGGCCAGCGGCTTTGCGATCGTGCATGACCGCCGGCAGACCATTGATCCAGATGGGATCGGCGGCCCGGTGCTTCGTAGTCTGACGGCCGAGCCGCAGGACGCGCCCAAGGGCCGCATCAGAATGGAAGAGCGGCGTCCTTGGGCGGCGGGGGGCGCGGCCGGCGAACTGGTCCTGGATTTCGATCTGACCGGGCCGGAGGAATCGGGTCTCTCGAGGTTCGAGCGTCGACGTATCCTGGAGGATTTGTGACCTCCACGGTTTCGATCAACCTCGACCTTCGGGCTGGGTTCGGTCCGGCTCGGGACCAGGGCGACCGACCGACGTGCCTGGCTTTCGCGGCCAGCGATGCGCATGCGCACGCCCGCGACGATCTAACCCCGTTGTCGTGTGAGTACCTCTACTATCATGCTCAGCGGCGCGGTGGGCGGGCGCCTTCGACCGGGGCGTCTCTGCCCCACGTCCTGAACGCATTGCGGGAGGAAGGCCAGCCGATCGAAGCCGGCTGGCCCTACCTAATCGCCGTCCCCAATGACTTGACCATTTGGGTTCCGCCTAGTGCCGCCGCGCCAGTGTTTGCCCGAAAGGGGTCTGCTCTTCCGCCGACCCTCGCGGAGGTCAGGGTCGCGCTGGCGACCGGGCGGGCCGTTGTGGCCCTGCTGAAACTGTCGAAGAGCTTCTTCTTGGCGACGCCAGGCGTACTCGTTCGTCCCCAGCAGGACGAGCCGGTGGAAACGCCTGACCGCCACGCAGTGGTGGTGGTCGCCGACGGCATAGTCGACGGCGCGCCCGCCCTTCTCGTGCGCAACAGTTGGGGATCCGGCTGGGGCGATTCAGGGCACGCCTGGCTCAGCGACGACTACCTGGCGCCGCGGCTTTTCGGCGCTGCAATTCTCACGGACGGTGTGGATGTACCTAGCCATCAAGCCGCAGCCTGACTGCGTTTCCGCGTGGCGCGCTGCTACCCTGGCCGTCGAAGGACGATCGGGCCACGAGGCCTCGAACGTCATCATCGACGTCGAGAATCCTCTGGCACGCTCCACCCTTTCCGATCCTGCGGTCGAAGCGGTCGACGAGTTTCTCAGCACGAGGGGCAAGAAGGGCGTGGAGACGGTAGCCAACACGCTATTTCCGGCAGCGCTGTACCGGCGCTACGGATCGCCTGCTTTTTACGAGCGGTTCCAGAACAACGTCTTGCCTGTCGTGGGGAAGTCCGATCGCTGGTCCGGCTACTACTTCGAACGGATGATCCGATTGCCCCGAGTTGGCGGGCAACCCATCAACCAGTTGGCCGAAATCGTCGATCGGATCGCCGACCCGAACGTCGCGGCCCGTAATAAGTTCGAGCTGCAGATCTTCGATCCGTCGCGCGATGTCGATCGATCGCCTTACGGTGGCCAATGCCTAAGTTTCGTAAGTTTTAAACTTCGCAAGGGGAGTGGCGGTCTTCATCTGGACATGACGGCCATGTACCGGAACCACTACTACATCGAGAAATTGCTCGGCAATATCATCGGACTTGGGCGTTTGATGGAATTCATCGCCAAGGAGGGCAATGTACAGGTCGGCGCGATGACGTTGGTCTCGACCCACGCCGTGGTTGATCGACCGAAATCGGCGACAACGAGCGAGATCAGCGCGCTGCTGGAAGCCTGCGCCTAGGCGAGCTGCGGCTGACGGCGATTTGCGCTGAATCCATCGCCGAACGGCAGGAGGGGCGGCGCCGCATCGTCGTCGACGCCGTAGAGCTCGTACATGCTGGCGATGAACTCCGACTGCCCGCCATAGCTTGGATGGCGCACGGCGACTGTCTCCACTCCGAGCTCCGCCAGTGCGAAGCTCGCGTCACGGCCGATGGCGACGATCCGGTCAGGTTCGATCATGTCGATCAGGGCCTCCAGTAGCGGCCAGGTGGCCTCCCGCTCCTGGCGAGTGTGGCAGCGATTGGACATCGGGTCGCCATCGACGTGGGGATGGAACGGAAAGACGTTCCACAACATGACAGGTTCACCGATCCGGGACAGGACGCGCCAGATCACTGCGGC
This sequence comes from Caulobacter sp. SL161, assembly GCF_026672375.1. Classification (GTDB taxonomy): domain Bacteria; phylum Pseudomonadota; class Alphaproteobacteria; order Caulobacterales; family Caulobacteraceae; genus Caulobacter. The sequence continues at coordinate 63,503 of NZ_JAPPRA010000002.1, read as the reverse complement.
CGTACGTTCTGCGACGACGGGGCCCTCCGTGGCGCGATCGAGATCAATTCCGCCGAGCAAGGCGCCCGCCGAGCCAAGGTGAACCTCGTCGGTGAGCGGGATGCCCGTCCTGCGGCCACCACGGTAACCCAGGTCGCGCGCGATCCACATCGTCTTGACGCCTGCGTCGAGCGACCCCTGGAGAAACCGCGCGAAGTTGTTTCGCCGGGTCTCGGCGGCGCTCTGCCGGTCGTGCATCTCGCAGAGTTCGCCCCATGGATTGAACACTGCTGGCAGATGCGTCGAGGCAAGCGCGCGTACGAACTGGTCGGGAGTCATTGGGGAAGCGCCTCAATCCGTAGGCTGTGGTTTTCCATATCGACGATCAGGCGGCCGCGGCGATGCTTGCAGAGGAAGCGGAACGCCTCGTACCCCTGCAGAATTGCTTCTTCCCAGAGCCACAGGGGGCGTTCGCCACCCTCGTAGCCGGCGACGAACTGCCTGACCTGCTTGAGCATGTCGAGAGGCAATCCGCCTACTTTGAGGCCGTTGAAGAAGCTCAGATCCTTCGCCTGGCCGAAGATCCAGGTTGTGATGCCTTCTTCGATCAGGATGGCGCGAGCGCCGTCCTGAGCCTCATCGACCTTGGGGTCGCTCTTCCGCTTCAGGTGAAGCAGGGCTCGAATGACAGGCGACCAGCCAAGCACGGCCATGTGTGCGAAGTGAAAAACGTCGTGGAAACGGTAGTTGTCGGCGATAGTGGCGTTGTCGGTCAGGCGGTCTCCGATGAAGATGCCGTTGCACCTCTGGAAGACATACTTCTGGCCTCTCACCTCACGCTCGAAAATTTCGATCTCAAGTCTTCGCGGCAGTTTCTCGTCCGCTTCGGCATTCTCGTCGAATGGGGGAGGGTACTCGCGGGTCTTCGGCCAGCGGTCGAAAATCTTGGTCAGGTTCCTGATCGCTGCGGCCTCAAGGGTGAGGCGGGCCTCGTTCGCGGCTTGGAGGAGGCGGCGCATGATGGCGACCAAGTGCTTGGCGAGCCGGTCCTGATCAGCAGGGACGAGTTCGGCGTTGTGGTCAGCGATCAGTGCTCCCACTTCGTGCGCTAGCTGCAGAAGTGTCGTCTCGAACGCGGGGGTCAGCTCGGCCGCGTGGTTGATGATGCCCGGCTGCAGTTGCTCGAAGGTAACGTCCGGTCGATCGCGCCGCCAATCACCGGGATCGTCCAGTATGGCCGCGACCACGGCGCTCAGACGAATATCGCCGCGCGACGCGACGGCGGCGAGATACCAGAGTACGTCGCCAATCTCCTCGAGCACGGCGCTGGAGTAGCCGAGGTAGGAGGTGCGATCGCGCTGCTTCTTCTTCACCTCGCTGAGCAGGCTGCCTGTTTCCCCAACCAGGCCGAGCAATGGAAAGCTCAGAGATGCGCCATCCGACCTCTGATCGGTTGTAGCGGCTTCGGCGGCATACTCCGTCACCGTCATGGGCTGGAAGTCGTCGGACATCAGCGGCGCGTCTTTCTTCGGTCGTGTATCGCCTCGTCAGGGACCGCGACGCCGTAGGCTTGCAGCGCTTTCAGCACGAGGACGCGGATCGGTTCACGCGCCAGGGCAGCCTTAACGGCGAGATCGTGCTTGGTGGAGGCAGGGACCTGAATTTGCAGGTGCTCATCACGAACGACCAGGTCAGCTTCAAATATCATGAAAGCATGAAATCATGAAATAAGTTACGCGTAAAGCGTCAGCTTATGTTCTCGTCGCCATACTTGTTGCCAGCCGACACGGCATCACGGTTGGCCAAAGAGCCCTGTCGGCCTTTCGTCCGTGGGGCCAAGGTCAGGTTGCTGGAGCTACGCTAAAGTCGGGTCATGGCGCGGCGCTGCTTCTCTGGCTTTAGGTCTTGGTCGCTTGGCCAGTGCCTGGGTTCCGAATCCGGAAGTGAGCTAAGCTCCTGGCGGCCCGAACTGCCGCCCAAAGCCAACGCCAAGTCCGCTCATAGTTCGGCGCAGCGCTTCACGGCCCATGGTTGAGCTTTTCGATCAGGCTGCGCTAATTGGGCATGATCAAGAAGGACCGTAAGCCCGGGCGGGCGGAGCGCCGTCGCAATCCGCGAGGTATTAACCCTATCCTGGCGATGAGCGAGGTTCCCCTCAGCGCGCTTCACTCACACTACCCGGCGCGGCTGTTCGACACGGACCGATCGTACTTCCGGTTCGCGTTGGACCTCCTGCGTATCCTGGGGCAGCACAACACCATTGAGACCCACGGGCTCACGTAGCCGCACCTCCGACCGGCCCATGGTCGTTCTGCTCGTCACCTCGGGCCTATAGAGAAAGAGCTCCAGCATGCGGTCCGCCTGCGACAGCGCCGCGACGCTTGCCGCGTCGTGCTGGTTGCCATCGAGCGCCAGGGATTGCAGGTTCGCCGCCCCTCGCACCAGACTGGCGACACGGGCGACACAGGCGGACGTCACAGCCGTATTTGGCACGTCGATGCAGTGCAGTCGTGGCAAGGCGGCGATCGCGGCGATCTCGGCGTCGGAGACAGCCGTGCCGCGCAGTTCGAGCGTATAGATCAAAGGGAGAAGGTCCCACCAAAGCCACGCCTTAGGGATTGTCGCTGATTTCGACCCCGGCGGTCGAAGGTCGGATCAGCAGACTTGCTCACCCTCGGTTCCGCACTCGTTGAGGCCGGTCCAGGCCCCGTCGTTCGTAGTCGTATTATTTCTGCGCGCCGCCCATAGCGGCGCGCTCCGCAGCGTCAATTTGGGCTGGGGAATGTCCGCTTGCCGGAGAGATACCAACGTCAGGAAATGGCGCACGCCCGCCAAGTGGGGTTCGCCCATAGGGGCGCAAGCATCCTGATCGGTTGGCGGTGTGGGCGCTACGAGTAGTGCTTGATCGGCACAGCTCCAGGATGAATTTTGTATTGACCATACTTTGAGCTTGGCGGGTATTTGTTCTGGTCAAGGTGCGCCCGCGAAGGCCGCCAGCGAGGGGCAAGTCGGGGGCGATATGCTTTTTTCATTCAGGCCGCTGCCAGCGATCGCCGATGGCGGAACTTCCGCGCTCATCGCGGCGCGTTTCGGCGTTGCCTACGACGAACTGAAAGCCGAGCTGAACGGCTATTCCGGCCCAGGATCAAAAGTGAACTTCTGGGTCGCCGATGTTACGCCGTCGCGCCAAGGTCCCGACGGGCTGGCCGTGAATCTGGAGCGCCTGATCCTAGGGCAGGCGGGCGACGCAACCGTCGAAATGCTTTGCTCGGGCGAAGGCGTCATCGATCGTCTGCTGTTCGTAGGTGCCAAGCCCTCCCTGGATACCTGGGAGCTTGAGGGGGAAGGCCGGATCTCGCGGATGAAGGCGCTAGAGTTCTACATCCGAACCCTTCAAAGCGCGCATCTGTCTCACTACGCGCACGTCGTGGAGCCGAACGACGTTGCGCCTTTTTTGCTGCCTGACGGGTCTGGGGCGCCGATCTCCGACGCGCTCATTCGCTCCGAGCTGTTTGGTCTTTCTACCTACTACCGGGAAGCCCGAGGTTATTTGAAGGCGTCGACCCGTGACTTGGCGTCGGCGCGCGAACGGGCCCGGGCGGAATCTCGCACCCAAAACTTTGCCGAAGGCGTGGATGGGAAGTGCGGCCTGCGCGCGCAATTCACGAGTTTTGTCGGCTACATGCGGGAGAAAGAAGAGCATCTGGTCGATGCGCCCCGCCTGCGGACCGGCATTGATCCGAATCTTCAGCTTTTGCGGGACCTGAGCGCGGTGTTCCAGCTGGGAAAGCGCGATGTGAACCGGGCCTATGACGCCTTGTGCAAGACATCGCTGATGAACGATCGCGACAACTTGGCTGGCGCGATCGTCGGTGGTGCCTATGCTCTGAGAGACGCGCTCGATGACGGCCTTGCCAGCCTCCACGCCGAGCTTCGAAACGTCGCTTGGTCCGAGACCGAAGTGGCTCGAGCCAAGGTCGTTCGACCTCTGGATGCCGCTTTGCGCCTGCGGCGCTATGAGTTGCTTCGCGACATGTCCCGCTGCATCGGCAGCGGTGCGATCAGCTACCTCAAACGGGAAGCAACCGCGCACACTAGCGCCGAGCGGGCTAAAGCCACGGTCGGTGGACTTCTGATCATTGACGATCTGCTCTGGGAAAGGATCCGCGCTGGCGAACAGGCAAAGATGCAGGATTTCGACAGGCTTAAATCCCTTCTCGATCTGGCCGACTGGGGCGATCGCTGCTTCGTGGCCAGTGCGCGGGGCATTCTACCGGGCCGCTCCGCGCCGAACGGGGCCAATGCCGTCCCTTTGGCGGGCGGCGGCGCTGTAGCAGCTCGCCTCGAAGACTTTCGAATGATCCTGATGGAAGTGGATTCCAAGACGGATTACTTGGGACCCAGCGCTGTGCAGCGTGTGGTGCGCCACCTTTCCGATGTCGCCGAAGTGCCATCACCGGTGATCGTTTTTACGCGAACGGAAAGCTCGGGTCATATCCAGCAGTCGCTAAATCTTGGGGCCGTGGCTTACGTCCTCAAGGAACGGCTCTATCAACTACCCTTCCAGATGCGACGCGCGCTGGAAGGGGTGTTGGCGCCGCGGGCCTCGACCAGCCACGCTTCATCGTTCCGCGGGCTTCGGGCGCTGCGCCCCGAAGCCCTAGTCAAGCTTAAGCGCCACGCAGATCGCTATCTCGTCACCGGACGCCAGCACTGGCCCGCCGCCGTCGATGCTGGAGGCGCCACGGCACCGCCGCGCGTGCTTTTCGACTATCGCGAAGAGCGCTGGGTGCGGGAACTGCCCAAGGCCGACCTACACTGCCATCTGGGGACTTGCATTTCGTATCCCGCCGTCAAGGCGATGGCGATGAACACAGCCGGGTATGCGCTCAAACCCACGCGGTTTGAGGCGCACAACGAGGGAATCCGCGCCGTGGTCAGGCGCATTGCGCTCGCGGTGGCGCTGAGCGAGCATCTGAACGCCGTCGCCGCTGGCCGTCTTCATCCGCTGGTTTGTCTCGCGCTGGCGGCCAGCGCGGTGACGAACGGCAAGCTCAAGGAGCTACATGCCTTCGGACTTGGCGACGAGATCGTGAAGTCATTCACCGACGAGAGCGAGAAACTCCAGATTTTCGAGGTAGCGTCGCTGCTGGTCGCCATGCTTCCTGCGACTTCTGACCCAGCCGAGGTCTCGGAATCTCTGCCGCCAGATCGATATCTGACGGAACTTTCGGCAAGTGTGCAGGCAAGTCATAGAAATCTAGTGGGCGGAGAATTCGGGGATTCCCTAACCGCCATCGATCTAGCCGCCGAGCGGGTCAGCGATCAGATCGGGCGTATTGCCAGGGCCTGGAAGGGGGCGGACGCCGCAGGCGAGATCAGTCCATTGGGCAAGACCCTGAGTACGCGTGCTCGCTGGCGCAAGATCGCGAGCGGATATCTCAAGCGGTGCGGGAAGGCCAAAAAGGTTTTGTCTGACCAACTGGAAGAAGCACGCGCCTGGCTCAGGAATCCCGCGGCGCGGGAAAGGGGGTGGGACGGTGTTCGTCGCGACCGTCTGGCGCATAGTCTGGCGGTGGCCGTGGATAAGTTGAATGTCGGTGATCACATCGCCGAAGCTGAAACCGGCAAGAGGGCGGGTTCGATCGCCAGCGTGCTCAAGGCGCTGACGCTGCCGGCGGTCGGGAGCAAAGGCACCGGGTCGCAGATTAGTCTTGAAGAGTACGTGATGCTGCCAGAGCGGCAGGGGCCGGGATCGGCGGGCAGCGGGCGAGGTCTGCAGCGCTATCTGTGGGGGGCCGACTTCCTTGGCGCCGAGCATTTGCAGTACCCCGAGAATCTGCTGATCGCCACGTTCGCGCTGACGCTCGACAATGCGCGCGACAATGTCATCTATAGCGAGGTCCGCTGCGAGACGCCCGGATACTGCCTGGCTGGCATGACAGCCCGCGGCGCGACGGATCTACTATGTCTAGGCTTTGATCTGGCCAGCATATTCATCAACGCTGGCGGGGCCTCGCCGAAGACCGAGCCGTCCCTGCCGCTAGTACGGTCGAATATCCTGCTAGCCGCCAAGCGCCACAAGAAAAAGGCCGCCGCGCGCGAGGTCGTGTCGCTATTGGAATCCTATCTGCGCCAAGGCGAAGAGGATCTGGGCGTATATGGCGCCCATGCCCCCGCCTGGTGGTGTCAGACGCGCGTTGTGGGCTTCGATATCTCGGGCAATGAAGCGGAAAATCCGGACTGGCTGACAGAAACGCTCGAGCCGTTGAAGTTGCTATCATCGCCGATCACCATTCATGCCGGCGAAGCAGCCACCGCTAAAAGCATCTGGAACGCCGTCTACCGACAGCATGCGCGACGCATCGGCCATGGCCTTCGTTTGCGAGAAGATGATCGCCTGCTCGATTACTGCGTGAGCGAAGGCATCTGCATGGAGATGTGCCCCAATAGTAACGTTTTCACCAACGCATTCTACCCGGTGCCATCGATCGGCTCCAAGAGCGCCTTTCGGCCGCCGATCTATCCTGACGCCACGAGCAATCCTCGAAATACCTACCCTCTGCTCGCCTACATGCGGCAAGGTCTGGAAGTCAGCGTCGCCACCGACAATCGTTACATTCACAATCGGGGTTATCGAGATTTGACGTCGGAATATCTGACGGCCGCCCGTCTCAGCAATGGTCTGACGCGCTGGGAAATCCTTCAACTGGTCAAGGCGGGATTCAAGAACGCCTTCCTGAAGAAGAACGAGATTGAGGTGCTGGTCACTGCGATGGAAGAGCGCGTCTACCGGATGGTGTCTCGAGGGTGGTTCTAGCAGTAGGCCGAATGATGAAGCTATGCACGTCCAACAAGTGCAAGGCCGCCGAGGTCGCGCGTATCCTGGCCATGCCGGTCGAGCCCGTGAAGGTTGTTCTTGATGAAATCCAGGCCATCGACCCTGTCGTCGTATCGCGGGCCAAAGCCGCCCAAGCCTTCCGTGAGCTCGGGGTGCCGGTGATTGTCGATGACACGGCCCTATGTTTGGACGGCCTGAACGGCTTTCCGGGTGCCCTGATCGCCTGGGTCCTTGACAGCGGAGGGCTCGAGTTGATCCATCGTATGCTGCCTCCAGGCGCCGAAAAGGGCGCGCGAGCCGTCACCGTTATTTGCTACGCCGATGAGGGTGGGGTGGAGGCCTTTGTCGGAGAGGTAGCCGGCGAGGTCATCGCCGCGCCCCGCGGCGAAAACGGCTTTGGCTTTGACGCGGTGTTCGTGCCTGCGGGACAGGGACTGACCTTCGCGGAAATGGCGTCCGAGGCCAAGGACCACCTATCGCCACGAGGGCAAGCCCTAAGGCAGTTAGCGGCCTTTCTAGCCCGAAAGAAAGGCTAGCACACTATTTCGAGGGCGGCTGTCCGATCATGGTCATCGGGAGACGCGACAGCCCGCGGAAAGAAGGGGTAAGGCGCGGGTCCGGTCGTTACACGCGCAAGCTCTAACATCTTGGCCTCCGCTCAATCTGGAACCGGGCCTGGCTAGCCGAGACAACCTCACGCCTCCGCCGGCGGATCCCGCTTCACCCCAACGCCCCGGTTGACGACCACCAAGGTGTCCGCAGGCGTCGGCCGCTGCAGCGCCTTGGCCTCATCCCAGGGCGCGCGCATCCAAACATCGCGCTCTTCGGCCGTCGTGAGGACGACCGGCATGGCCTTGTCATGCACCGCGCCGACCACGGCGTTGGCCTCTGTGGTCAGGAACGCATAGAGGTCGGTCGTGATCTCACCCTCAGAGACCTTGCGCACACTGGTCCAGGCCCGCTGCTCAACGCCGGCGAAGAACGCCAAGGGGCGGCTCTCATCAAGCGCGAACCAGACATTCTCGCCCGGCTGACCTCCGACCTGGTTTGGCTCAGCAAACGCCGTTAGCGGCACCAGACAGCGGTGTTCCGGGGCCAACCAGCGCCGCCAGTGCGGACTGTCGGTCTTGCGGACATTGGTCACGCCACGATCCGGCTCAGCTTTGATCAGCGCATTCAGCCGATCATCGTCGATCACATGCCCCTTCTTGCGCAGGCCCTCGGCGCGCTTCTCGGCGGCCTGGCGCTGGACGAAGAATGGTGAGGGCATCCCCCAACGAGCCAAGACGAGATCGCGCCCGCCGCCGGCGGCGTGGCGGACGATCGGCGCGGCCATGTCAGGGAAGATACCGGGGTAGTCGGGCATGTTACCGACCCCGTCGATCGCATCGATCAGGGCCACGATCTCGGCCTGACCCTTGCGCATCGAATACATGTTGCACATGGGTCAGCCCTGCTTGAGCCAGATGCGCGCCCGCCAATGGGCCCCATCATCCCCATCAAAATCGATGCGGTAGGCCTCGAACACGCGAAGGGTGTGCCAGAAGACCTGGGGCGCGCCCTCACCGTAGTTGTAGGCCACCAGATCGTGCGGCCGGTCGGGCAGAGGCGGAAGGGCTGAAGAGACCAACTCGTTGTTCTCGCCTCGGCGGAACCAGAGCTTGACCAGCCTTTCGTCGTCGCGGCCTTCGCCTGCAGGCGCGACCTCGGCTCTGTCGATCCACGGCAGATCCCACAGCGACGGGTGGTGGTCACCGATGAAGACGATCGTGTCGGGCGGCGTCTCATTCATGGTCATCACGCTATCTCCGGGTTTTCTGTCCGCCAAGGGCGCCCAGGCCCCTTCATCGCGACCAGCGGGCGACGTTTTGAAGCTGTCCGACGTCCATCGCTTCGACACTGATCTCCGAGGCCGGTACGCCGTTGCAGCCGTACTGAGCCTTCCGGCACTTGAAGGCTCCACGCTCGAACAGCTTGTAGAGCGGCACATCCGCGAGTTTTCGGGTTGCAAGCTCCGGCCCGAAGAGCTGTCGCGTGATCCCGCAATGCGGGCAGCTTAGCGTCACCCGCCAATCGAGATCAGCGCAGACCCGCAGCGTGATCAGATCGGCACGGACTGGCCACTTGCTTGTCGGATACCGCGCACACGGCGCAGCGTTGGCGGACATATCAAGCCTCAGAAGTTCGTATTATGTTCTCCATTGGCGTGGCCCTGCGTCAAGCCGAGACGCCGCGACATTTGCTCATGTCGGGTAGAAGGGCTGTGGCCTGGTCAGGACTTCCAGGGCCCTCGATAGCGCGGCGCCCTATTGGTGGGCGGCTCTTGGATCCAGGGTCGCACCCAGAAAAGGGCGATGGCTAACGCCGCCGGGCCAAGCGCGAGCAGCACCGCCGGCGTGACACGCAGCTTGAGCACCGAGACGACAACGAGCGCAGCAAAGCCAAGGCCCATGGCGATCACCACCACGGCGGCAACGCCGACGACCCACTTCTCGGTTTTTGACAGCGGCTGCTCTCCGCCATCGGGCCAATTGTTCGCCACCGGACCATCTCCCGAATGTCGCCGAGGCGATATTGATTGCATCCGCCGGCGATGAGGGCGAGCAGCAGAAACGGTCATTGTTCTGTGCGGGGGAGGCCTGACCGCCTATGGCCGACGCCATCGAGATTGGCTTAGGAAAGGCGGGTCAGGAGAGTCTCATGGCCCAACGCTTCGCTGCCTTTGCTGTTGTTCTTTCACTAGTCGGGTTCGCCGCCGGCGGCGCCCAGGCGGCTGAGCCGCTGCGGATCGCTACTTGGAACATGGAGCACCTCTCCGAGGACGGATCCAAGGGCTGCAAAGCCCGGACAGACGCGGACTACGACCTGATGCGGCGTTACGCCGAGCGTCTAAACGCCGATGTCGTCGCCTTCGAGGAGGTGGAGTCGGTCAAGGCCGCCGCCCGGGTGTTTGATCCGGCCAAGTACCAGATCCTGATCGAGGTCCGGCCGGCGGGCGACGCCTTTCCGTGCCGGGGCCTGGAAGGTCGGACCCTGACCCGGCAGGCGGTCGGTTTTGCGATCCGCAGGGGTATTTCCGTGACCCGCGCACCCGACCTGACGGACCTGCAGCTGGGCGATCCCAATCTGCGCTCTGGGGTAGATTGGGATCGCCCAGCTGCAGGTCCGTCCCAATCTGCGCTCTGGGGTAGATGTGACGATCAGCGCTCCAGGGAGGGCGCCTCTGCGACTGCTGGCCGTGCACCTAAAGTCCGGTTGCTTCTCCGGCGACAAGGGCGATGCCTGTCAGACCCTGATGCGCCAGGTCCCGATCCTGGAGCGCTGGATCGACGCCCGCGCCCAGGAGGGCGTTCGCTTTGCTGTGCTGGGGGATTTCAATCGGCGCTTGGCGCGGTCGGGCGACATCGTCTGGACGGAGATCGATGACGCCGATCCGCCCAACGCTGACCTCGCGCTTGCCGAGGGCGGCGCCGGACCCAAGTGCGATCCGCGCTACTCGGAGTTCATCGACCACATCGTGCTCGACGCTCGGGCTACGCGCGATCTGCAGGGTTTTGAGGAGCTGACTTATGCGGATGGGGAACGGGCGTCGGATCACTGTCCGGTTATCGCGACCCTCAAATGAGCGTCGACCACGATAGGCTTGAAGCGATGGCCAAGACCCTGGAGGCCAGCGGCCGCTATCGGGTTCTGCGAAAGCTTGATGCGCCAGGCTTTGTGACTGCTGCGCCTGTCGGCCAGGTCCGGCAGGGGATCATTCTGGACCTGGAGACCACAGGCCTAGACGCCAAAGTCGACGAGATCATCGAGATCGGCATGGTCCCGTTCACCTATGGTGTTGGGGGCCAGATTGTCTCAGTCGGCGCGCCGTTCTCACGGCTGCGCCAACCGTCCAAACCGATCCCGCCGGAGATCACCAAGGTCACCGGGATTACCAACGCCATGGTGGAAGGGGAGGTGATTGATCCGACCGAAATCGAGACGTTCATCGCTAACGCCGCGCTGATCATCGCTCATAACGCGGGTTTCGACAGGCGCTTCGCCGAGCGGTTTTGCCCAGCCTTCGCCAACAAGGCTTGGGCCTGCTCATACACTCAGATCGACTGGAAGGCTGCCGGACATGAGAGCGGGAAGCTGGCCTTCCTGGCTGCGGCCTATGGCTTTTTCTATGACGGCCATCGCGCCCATCACGACTGTCTGGCGACGTTAGAGATCCTGGCCTCACCGCTGCTGGGAACCGACGGCTCGGGTTTCCAGGCCCTGTTGGCTTCAGCCCGCAAGACCACAGTCCGGATCTGGGCCGAAAACTCGCCCTTCGATCTGAAGGACGCACTGAAGGCCCGCGGCTATCGCTGGAACGGCGATCCGGGCCCGTCACCCAAGGCATGGTGGATTGACGTTAATGAGGCCGACAAGGACGTCGAGCTCTCGTTCCTTCAATCGGAGATCTACCGCGGCGAGGTTCACCTTCCGACCCGGCGGATCACCGCGTTCGAGCGGTTTTCTGATCGCGCGTGATCGGCGGAGCGCTCTTGGAAGCGAAAAGCAAGTTGGCTGCGGCGGGGAGGGGGATCGCTAGCGGTTGAGCTTCAGGATGGCGACCGCTAGGCCCATGACGCAGCGCGAGAACGATATTCGCAATTTCTGCGCCATTGTGATAGATTTTCGCGGATGGTGATCGGTTCTCACAACTCGATCTTGGTCAAGTGAACGAAAATCACGGAGTACCCGATGGGGGAATGGCCTACGCAGTTGGTGAGCGACTTTCGCGGCAAAGCTTTGCCGGAAGCCGGCGAGCCTGCGGGCTATGCCGCTCTCATAGCCCAATACGAGCTGGACCTTCCGTCACCACCCCGCATGGCGGCCATTGCCGGCCGGCACCATCCCGTCTCGAACGAGGACTGGCTGATGCTGACGCCAAGGCATCGCCCCGATCGGACCCTGGGCGATCAACTCACATTCGCCTTCCGATACGAAGGCGTGGATCTGCAGGTCCTTTCGAGCCTCTTTGAGACTGTGTCCCCCGAGGACATCGCAGCGCTTGTCCGGGCCGCGCCGACTGGCGGCTTCGCCCGACGCCTGTGGTTCCTTTACGAATGGCTGACCGAACGCCAACTGGACGTCCCCGATCCAGGAAAAGTCCGCCTGATCCCGGTGCTCGACGCTGACCAGCAATATGCCCTGGCCGAAGGTGAACCTTCGCCGAGGCAGAAGGTCCTCAACAACCTGCCGGGTTCACGCGCCTTCTGCCCGCTCGTGCGCAAGACACCCGAACTTGCGGCCTATTCCGAAAAGGCTCTCGACGAACGGGCCCGCGCGGCCATGGGCCGGGTCCGGCCCGACCTAATGGCGCGCGCCGCCGCCTTCCTCCTGCTCAACGACTCCAAGTCCTCCTTCGCTATCGAGGGTGAGCGCCCAACCGGACAGCGCGCCGCGCGATGGGGTCAGGCTATCGCCCAGGCAGGCATGGTGGCGCTCAGCCAAGCCGAACTCGATCGTTTGCAGCGCATTGTCATCGGCGATGCGCGCTTTGTGAGGTTGGGATTGAGAGAGGAGGGCGGGTTCGTCGGCGTCCACGACCGCGATACCAACCAGCCCATACCAGACCACATCAGCGCACGGCACGAGGATCTCGCCAGTCTGATCGAGGGGGTCGTCGCCTTCGCCGAGCGCGCTGCGCGCGGCAGGATGGACCCCATCGTGACCGCCGCCTGTCTGGCCTTCGGCTTCGTCTACATCCATCCCTATGTCGATGGTAACGGCCGCCTGCATCGCTGGCTCATCCATCACGCTCTGGCTCGCGCTGCCTTCAGCCCGCCAGGTCTAGTGTTCCCGGTCAGCGCGGTGATCTTGCGAAACATCGAGCGCTATCGGACGGTTCTCGAGGCCTATTCCAGGCCTTTGCTGGCTCATATCGAATGGCGCCCCACGCTCGACGGCAATGTCGTGGTGCTCAACGACACTGCGCGGTTCTATCGCTACTTTGACGCCACAGCCCACGCGGCCTTCCTTTACGACTGTGTCGAACAGACCATCGAGCACGACCTGCCCGAAGAGGTCCGTTTCCTCCTGGCGTTCGACGCCTTCAGCCAGGCCGTGCAGCAGATCGTCGACATGCCGATGGCGCAACTCGAGCTTCTCCACAAATTCCTCGATCAGAACGATGGTCGACTGTCCCAGCGTGCCCAGGATCGGGAATTCGTCGCGTTGACGCCGGACGAGATCGCCTGCGTCGAGGCCGCCTATGCGGACGCCTTTTCGCCAGATAGTCGCAGCTGCGCGTCTACCACGGACGATGAAAGATAAGGTTCAAGACCCATTGATCTGGTGGACAGGATCTGACTCCAGCATCCTGATGCGTCTGGATGATGAGTGACCTTTATTGGCTGACGGACGAGCAGATGGCTCGGCTGGAGCCCTATTTCGCCAAGAGCCACGGCAAGCCCCGGATGGACGACCGTTGGGTGCTGAGCGGCATCATCTTCGTCAACCGCAACAGCCTGCGCGGGCGGGATGCGCCAGTGGCCTGTGGGCAACATAAGACCCTCTACAATCGTTGGAAGCGATGGAGCCAAGCAGGCGATGGAGGATCTGGCTGGAGCCAAGACTGAACGCCGCACGGTCATGATCGACGCGAACGGAAGGCCCATAAAGCCTCTTAATGAACGCGGACCAAGTCAGCGACTACATCGGCGCAGCAGGCTTGCTGGACAGCCTGCCCAAGGCGCAATCGCATCGAGATCATGTTCGGCAGGCTGAAGGACTGGCGACGCGTCGCCACCCGCTACGACCGCTGCCCGACCGTTTTCCTATCCGCCATAGCCCCCGCCGCTACCGTGCTCTTCTGGCTATCAGTTCTGAGCCTAACTTCCACTCATAGCGCAAAGGAGGTTCGAATAGCGACTGCCTAGCTAGGCGGTTCTTCAGTCGGGACAACCCTTCCCGGAAACGCCTCCCGAGATCCCGGGAGGCGTTGAAGTGGATCAGAGGAACTGGGTGAGGAACTCGTAGAGCGAGGCGTCGATCCGCCGCGCTCGGTTAACTTGGTTTGTGCCGCCCGTGTGGATGCCGACGACGATCCGCTGGTCCTTGAACAGGGCGAAGATCGGCGAGCCGCTCATGCCGACCTCGGTGTCGAACGGGTACATCAAGAATTCGCTGGTGACGTCGTGTAATCGGCCGCCGTTGAAGTACTGGGTGCGCGGGTTGCGGTCGCCGGGATAGCCGCAGACATTGACCAGCAGCGGCAACAGTTGGTTGCTATCGTAGGCTGCGATCCCAAACCATCCTAGCCGCTGCCCTGGCATGGGATCGTTCAGGGTAATCACCCCGAAGTCCAGGTTGTCCGGGCCGGCGTTTGCCAGCCAGGTCGGATGGCAGTGGATGCTCGCCGCCGCAAAGGTGCCGAATGGTGCGGCGGCGCCGTTCCAGCCGGGCGAGACCAAGATGGAGGTCGCCCGGCCGTGCTTGGCATGGCGCAGGTTATGGCCTGCGGTTCCCAAAGTCCGAGGACCGTAGAACCAGCCGGTGCCCCGCGCGGTCGCCCCGCTCTGGTAGGTGATCGTCAGCAAGGCGATGCACCGCCAAGGCAGGGCGGTCGTGTCGGGCACCGGGACACGACCATCGGGCCCGAACACGCTCTCCGTCCGGAAGTCCTCGCTGGGTGCGCCCGGCGCGGTCTGGAGCACGAGACCGGCGTTACGCGCCCGGTAAGCGTCGAAGCCGGGCACGATCTCCAGAGACCCGCCGCCATTGGTCTCGTTCATGAAGGGCGCTGTCTGGAGTTTGCCTACGGGGACGCCCGAGGGGGAGAGCGGTGCAGGGGGCGAGAGGACGAACACATGGGGCGGTTCGAGCGCGACTGAGACGGCCGACGGAGTTCGATTAGTTGCCATCGTTGCTACGCGTCGCGGGCGACCCCTCCTGGTTGACCACCGGGGAGTCCGGCTTGCTGTTGACCGCGACCGGCGTCGGCGCGCGATAGGCCCCAGCGATTCCGATGCTGACCAAGCCGTGGCCGCTGACGTCGCTTTCCTGCTTCGCTCCGCCCGCCTCTTCGTTGGCCTCGGTCTTCTTCTTCTCGATGGCATCGACAGCTTCGCGATAGGTCTTGGCGGCGTCGAGCGCGGCCTTGCGCTTGGTGAACACGCCGGCGACCGCGTCCAGCGAGGCCCCCACGACCGCGGCCGGGATCGAGGCGATGGTCAGGGCCTCGGAAGTACGCGTGACCTCGCGCTTGGCCAGGACGCCCGAACTGAGCGATAGTTTGGTCTCGACGTTGGCGAAGGGGGAGCGCTCCACGGGGATGACCGCAGGGTCTGAGCCATTCGGGATCATCATCATCGGGCCCCGCCGCAGAGTGGCGCCGCTCCCGATGGCGACATATGCCGGCGTGAGTACGGGTACGCAGATGCCCTTGGCGCAGTCCGCAGGCGTGGGGCGAGCTCCGACCGGGAAGCGGAAGGGTTTGTAGTCCTGGACCTGAAGCTGAAAAAGGTCGCCGCTGTTCGCTAAGCCGCGCGCCACGGGGACGGTACTCTTCAGATCTTGCAGCTGCCTCAGGCCGCGCGTGATGATGGCCTCGCCGATCCGGTAGCGGGCCGCAGCGACCGAGCGACAGTCGCCCGGATCAAAGTCCGTCGAATAGATTGCGTCGAGACCGGCGTCATTCTCCAGCTTGGCGAGCGATTCCGCCAACTTGGGCGCGATCAGACTGATCTGCTCGTCGCTCTTGGCGTTAGCGGTCTTCAGCAGCCCATCCTGTACTTCGACGGTGATCTCGTCCTTGTGGAAGCCTGTGGGGGAATAGTTCAGCACGAACGGACCGGTAACAACTTGATCGTCCGCTGCGGAGCAGCCCTCCAGGAACTCCGCTGGGACCGTTTCCGCCGGCCTAGCTTGGTCCCCGTTGTCGATGACCAGCCTCGGCGCATCGAGTGCAACCTCAATGCCGGTGTCCGCCTTCACGAGAACATGGGCGGTGATAATGGCGCGGGGCAGGAAATAGACTTCGCCGTCAGCGCGGCCGCCGCCGCGAGCTTGGGCGTTGAGGGAGGCGACATTCTGACTCGAGAGTACAGAGGCGCATCCCGATACACAAAGGCTGGCCGAGGCCAGCGCGAGAAACCCAGCTTTCATGGCGATTTCCTCAATTGCCACGAACGGCCCAATCTCGTCGGGATCGTGTTAGCGACCTGATGACGTCAGCGTCCCAACGTGATGCCGTCCGAAGCGCACAATCCTAGTTGCCGGTCCCACGGCCGTGACCAGACCGTCCGTGAAGCGTGAAAAAGCGCGTCGAGATGCGTCGTTCCGAGCCGGTTTCCCAGGCAGGCGTCTGGGTTCAAGCCTAGGCGACCGATTCTAAGCCTTGCAGCAGGTTCAGCAGCATCGTCTGCAGTTCGACGGACCGCATCTTGGGGGCCACTTGCATCCCGCCTGACCAGCGCCAGGCATTCGCGCCTGCAGTTGTCGATCACCCTCAGGATTCTGAAGCGGCGGCCGTCGGTCATCTGGTCGGACACGAAGTCCAGGCTCGGGCGCTGGTTGGGCGCCAGTGGCATTTCCAGAGGCCATCGCGTGCCGATCGCCCGATTGCGCCCGCCACGCCGGCGGACTGTCAGCATCCGCTGGGGCTTAGCGTTCTCATTCACCAGCGCCTTCAGACGCCGCGCCTCCGACACGTCCAGCCCGCCGTTACTGGGCCTTCCACTTGTAGAAGGTCGGTAAGCACAGCCCGTGCTCGCGGCACAAGTCCGCCACCTGCACGCCCGCTTTCTGCTCGCGCAGGATCCCTATGATCTGCTCTTCCGCGAACCGTGATCCATTCATCTGTCTGTTCTCTGGTAGAGGCGGACTCTAGTTACTTCTGGAGCCGTTCAGGGGGCACATTGGTCGCCGCCGCGCAGCAATCGCCGGAAAAGATCGGGTCCGCACTTCCATTCGACTCCTTCACTTGGGCACCGCTGGTGTACGTCGCGTACGATCGACTTCCGGTAGTGAGATCCCGATCCTTCCGGGTAAAACTGCGGACGTCGCCGAGGCGACGCCCTTTCTTGCTTCATCGCCGGCCGCGCGTAATCAGGTGCGCCAGGGCCGAACGGCTGGGCAGGAAGAAGTACGCGCCGCCGCGAGGCTCGACATACGCATTCAACCCCCGCACGGTGATGGGTCCTGCGGCCGTGGGGATCGTGAAGACAGCGCCGCGATCGGCGGCATTCTGGCTCAGCAGGGGATCGCGCTCATTCACCAGCCCGTGAAACGCCGTGGCGTTGATCCAGGTGCGCTGGACGAACTCGAACTGTCGCTCGAAATCGGCGCAGAGGGCCATGAAGAGCAGGCCGGTCTTGCGACTTCGGTGGCCATCGGCGGCATAATCGTAGGCTCGCCCGCGACGCAGGATACGGTGACGGTTGGTGATCCGCTGCTCAGCGAGGTCTCCGGGTTCCTGGCTGTCGCGAGGATTGGCACGACGGATATGGGCTCCCAGCGGACATGCCAGGCCGCGAGGATCGTCCACGCCGTAGGTGAAGTCATTCTCGGGCTTCGGGGCCGAGGCGGGACCGTCCGGATTGCCGACCAGGGGGGAGCCATCGGGCCAGCGGCCAATGATTTTGGCGGCCACCCACATTTTCGACACCTTGCCGCCGGCCAGCTCGGCCAAGTCCGGATAGGACTTGCGCAGCGCGCGGCCGACGCGTTCGGCCTGGTCCCAGAATCCGGCGACGTCCTGGTCCAGCTGTCGCACGGCGATGAACGTGCCGTTGCGGCCGAAATCGCGGGCTTCGGCCTCTCCCTCGCGGTGGCCGAAGAACGGAAAGCGGTTGGTTCGCGTCGCCGAGATCGTGGGCAGGTTGCAGGCGGGGTCCAGCTCGGCCCCGACCGTGATCGACGGCGGGAAAAGGCCCTGGTGGTTGCGATAGCCGAGGAGAAACTCGCCAGGCGCGACCAAGTCGCGGTCCGGAACCGCTTGGGCGGCGCGGCGCGTTCCCCGGATCACCGGCTGCGAGATGCCGTCCTTGAACCCGAATGGCTCGACGTCTAGCCGGGGCGGACCGCAGTCCGGCCCGGCGACGGGCGCGCAGGGAACTGCATGGACGACAGCGCCCTGGAAATGCGCCAGCAACTGTCGATGATCGTCAACTAACTGGACGTGGGTGCGTCCGGCCTCATGGCCGTAGACCGTCAGCATGGCGTGGACCTTGTGCGGGTGGTCTGCCGCGTCGGTGAAGCGCCAAGCGGCCGCCGCTTCGGGCGCATCGCCCAGTAGCGCCGCCCTGGCGGCCATGGTCATGCGAAAGGCTGAGGGCATGGTCTCCAGGCCGCCCGGCCCGTCGAAGCCGGTCCGCTCCAGACCCTCCGCCGTCAGGCCGATTACCGCGCCGCCGACGGAGGCGGACCGATCGCCGAACAGCACCCTGGCCTCTTCGGGCAGGCGGATCACCTGTGAGCCTTTCGGCGACGGGTGCACCCAATGGTCGGGCGGCGGGTCGGCGATATTCATGATCGGCGACGGATTCAGCCCCGAGATCGCGCTGAGCCAGGCGGCGACGTGTTCTCTGTGGTTGGGAAGCCTCAGCATCAGACTGGTGGCCTCCTTCATCGAGCCCAAGCCGCTGAACACGATCGTCTGGGCTTCCTGCGTCTCCAGTTCGTCGGTCTCGCGCTGGCTGGAACCGAAGTTGGCCAGCCAGCGTCGGGCGTCGGTGTCGCTGGTCGCGCGGGCCAGGCCGTCCACGATCATGGCGTTGTTGCGGATCTGCTGAGCGGTCAGTTGCGGGAAGCGGCTGTACCAGAAGCGCGTCTCGCGCTGCTGCAGGCGGACCCAGCGCTTGAAGGCGTCTCCGTCGGCCGCGCCGCGATTGATCAGAAACCGGGTTGGCGGGAAGCCGACGCCATGCGACCAGGCCGCCGACTGTCCCTGATGAGCGCGGGTGATGAAGTCCTCCAGGTAGCTTTCCCAACTGCCATCGTAGTTGGAGAAGAAGACGAACTGGTCGCTGCCGGGCACACGGAACCAGCGGGCCTTGTGGATGGTGCCCATCGTCACGACGAAGCCGGGCCGGAAGAAGTGGGTGACGGACTGGCGGATGCCCCAAAGAGCGAAGGCGAAGCTCAGCCGCCGCAGCCAGCCCGGCTTGAATGGCATGACGGCGATGATGTGGTTTTGGGCCCGCCCCGGCGCGTCCTCGCGCTTGCCGATGGCCTTCAGGTGTTCCAACGACGCCGCGCGGGTGTCGACGGGGTCGTGAAACTCCTGCCAGTAGAGCAGGAGAGCCAGCAGGGTGAAGACCGCGACAACCGTCAGCAACGTCGCCGGCAGAGCACCGGCGATCGCGGGAACCAGCGCCACGATCCAGGCCCAGGGGGTCTCGGGCGGCATCGATCGCCAGACCAGCCGCACGACGCTCCAGAAGGCGAAGAGCGCGCCCGCGCCGTAGGCTATGAAGCGGTTCTCCGGCGCGATCAGAGTAGCGGCCAAACCGGCCAGAAGGCCCTTGGACTCCCAGTCGGCCATGGCCATTCGCTGGCGGCCGGGGCGCAGCACGGTCATGCGCAGGCGCTGGCGGTCGGCCGCCTTCTGAGCAGCCAGATTGACCTTGCGCAATCCCAGAAAGCTGTCGCCGCGGATCAGCCGCCGGGTGCGCAGCAGCACCGCCATCGCTCGAGTGTTGAGGCCCAGATTGCCCTTCAGATGCCGGGTCACAATCCTACGGGCGAAGTCGGCGACGCGTGCCTGCTGGGCAATGTCGGTCACCGACAGTTCGGGTAGGCCGTCGAAGTGCAGACCCGTCGGCCCCCAAGGACGCTGACGCAGCGGGACGAATCCCGCTCGCAGCCGCTGGGCCAGGGCCTCTTCCGTGAGGATCGGCCGGCCGGACGGCTCGCACCACGACACGATCGTCGCGAGCCAGCCGAAGCCCTGCCAGGCCACGTGATCGAGCAGGGCCATCTCGTCGCCGTCGCCGCTCAATTCAAGCAACAGGATCGAGTCCGGCGAGTCCGGCGCTCGCTCGATCACCGACAACGACGCGAACTGGACCCGGTCGCCCTTGGACAGGGTGTCGGCTACATGCGGCCGTGCGGGATAGCCCAGGGCGTCGATGTCCCGCTCGAGGAGCGCGCGGTCAGCGCCCGGGCGAACGGGCAGGGCGACGATCACCATGGCTCGCTTGGCGTTCGGCGCGTCGTACAACATGTCCATCCGGGTGGGATACGGGCCGTTGCGCGCCATCACGCCGAGCTTGCCGGGCGCGGGGCGCAGCCTCTCCCGGCTGAACAGGGCGATGAAAACCGCTTCGAGATGGGTCAGCGCGAGTTCGGCGCCCCAGCAGACGTGGGGACCGTCGCCGAACATCATCCACAGGCGCCGGATGGGCCATTCTCGCCCGGTCAGGCCTCGCCGGTCGCGAAGGGCCGAGGGTATGCAGGCCAGGACGAGGTCTCCTGGCCGGGTCCGGCGCGCGCGCCAGCCCTGGCCGATGACGGGCGGAACAGCGTCCCTCTTCGGGACATGCCGCCATAGGCCCGGGGACAGGGCCGGATTCAGACGGCCGGCCTCCAGCAGCGCCGCGCGCATGGCTTTCCTGTCGCCTTCGCGCGCCGCGTCACGGACGCGGGCCATCAGCGCAGGCTTGTCCCGCAGCACTTCCAGGATATTGCCAGCCGCCAGGGTGTTGGTAGGGACGAAGGCCGTTACTAGGCCGATGATCGTAGCACGGACCTGGGGCGGGGGGATCTTCTGGCCCGTGATCATCCGATCGATCAGGGTGGCCTGCACGCGTTGGCCGCGAGGGTGGGCGGCATTGTTCAGATTCACCCGGGCGATTGCGTCGTCGATGACGCTGGCCAGATGGATGCTCGCCGTCCTAGCTTGGCGATGGACATTGGCGTCGCCGAAGAAGTCGCCGAACAGCTGCAGCGACACCGCCATCGTCCACTGGCCGAAGGTGTCCGGGTCGTGGACCGTCAGTCCAAAGTACCGGCACAAGGCTTCAGTGGCGGTCCGTGAGATCAGGTCGCGCATCACGTCGATCCGCCCGCCGCCTGCGTCCAGGAGCGCCGTGGCGTCGCCAAGCACGTTGTCGAAGAGGGCCTGCAGGTCGCCGGGGCGCACGGCGGCTTGGAGGCCCTCGCGCAGGATCGCGTGCTCAGGGTCGTCGATACTGAGGACGTTGTCGCATCCGCCGCCCAGATCCCGCATTTCCGGGCCGTAGACGACCTTGAAGCCGACGTCGTCCCGCAGCACTTGCTCGACGTCTTGCGTCCGGGTGACCAGGACCAGCCGGCCGAAGCGGGGATTGGGCCAGACCTGCCGCAGGACGAAGGTCACCGCCGGCAAGACCCGCCGCAGCAGGAAGCGGCCGATCCCACCTCGCTTGGCGCCGCCGCCTAGGCTCTCGAAGTCGAACGGCGGCAGCGGGCGGCCAGCGCTGGCCGCGTCGTCCCTGATCAGCGCCTCGATCCGCGCGAAGTATTTTATATCGGCCATAGTCCCCCCCCGGGGTCATGGTTTCAGCAGACGGCGAGCTTCGGTGCTGCCTTGACGGGCTGGCCACCCGCCAGGGCCTGCTGCAACCGCTTGTTCCAACTACGATCCCGGAATGGCAGCCATTCCAGCGCGGCCGGGTCGTAGTCCGGCTTGATCCGGCGCAGGGTCCCGCGCGCTTCGAGCCAACGCTCCTGCTCGCCGGCCATCCACAGCGCGGCCGTCTTCAGGACATGGCCGTAGATATAGGCGGGGCGACGGGCCAGGGCGTTATCGGCCTCGACGATCGCCGCGGCGAAGTCGCCAAGCATCAGCTGCGCCAGCGCCAGTTCGCCGAACTGATGGAAGTTCTGGGTGTCCAGAGGATTGAGGCGCAGCGCCATGCGGAGCAGCTCCAGCCCCTCGTTCGCCCGTCCCGACAGGGACAGGCAGCTACCGAGCTGGCCATAGGCCGACGACAGGCTGGGATTGAGGGCGATCGCCTCGCGCATCAGGGCCTCGGCGCTCTCGTGGCGCGACAACCACAGGTCCAGAATGCCCAGCAGCAGGTGGCCGCGCGCGTCGTAGGGGTCCATGTCCCGGGCCAGGGCCATACGCTGGCGTAGCGCCTCGATCGGCGCGGCGCCGGCTCCCGCCGCCCACAGCTTCCAGGCCTCGGCGTAGCCGCGTTCGATCATCACCTCGGCCGAGGTCGGGCGGGCCCGGATCGCCATCTCCAGCAAGTCTTCGGCGATGCGCGCGTCCTCGCGGGTCAAGCGTCGCATGTGCCAGCGCGCGCGCCACACCAGCTCGTCCGGCGTCAGGCCCTGGACCAAACGGTCGCGCACCCGCTGCTGCTGGTCGGTTTCGATCAGCATCGACAAGGCGGCAACGGCGTCGGTGGCGACGCGATCGATATCGGAGGCCGCCACCGGGTCGCCCAGTTCGTAGCGGCGCGACCACAGCAGCCTTCCGCTGCTGGTCTCCGAAAGCGTCAGGGTGAAGTTGCGTCCGAGGCCCAGCCGGCAGTGCAGCAGGTAATCGACGTTCAGGAGCCTGCCGGCCCGCGTCACCGCCTCGTTGCCGTCGATGCGCAAGGCCCCGAGCGGGGCTCCGACCAGCGGCAGCCAGCGCAGGCGCGCCAGGCGGTCGGTCAGGTCCTCGGCCACGCCCTCGAGCAGGACGGCGTTCTCGGGCGAGAGGTTCTGCTGCTGCTGGACCAGCACGCTGATCGACGGACGCCCGGCGAATGGATCGACGACCTGGCCGGGATCGGGGCGCGCCGGGGCGGCGGCCATGGCGTCGTCCCGGGCTTTGGCGATCGCCTGGCGTTCCTCGCGCAACCAGTCCTCGAAGGCCTCATCCGCGGCGATGTCGACGCCTTCGAGGAACTCGCCGCGCACCTCGCCCGCCCGGCCGCGATCCCTAACGTCGACCACGATCCGGCCCAAGTTGACGGCGACCGACTCGCGGTCGGTCAGCAGAAGCGGCGGTGGGGCGGGGCCGTTGAGCAGCGACCGCAGGTTCGACAGCTCGCGCCGCAGGCTGGCCTGGGCCTGGGGGCGGGCGCGGTCGCCCCATAGCCGCTCCTCCAGCCAGAGGCGGGACCGTTCGCCGGACCGCGCGGTGGCGAGCATGGCCAGCAGGATCCTGGAGCGCTTCGACTTAATCGGAATACGCGATCCGTCGGGCGCGAACAGGCGGAATGCGCCCAGGAGTTCCAGTCGAAATCGCTCCGTGTCCGGCGGCATGAATGTTCCCCGACAACATCCGAACGCCGCCGGGCCCGCCGCCGGCGGCGTGCGGCGCGACCGCGCGCGCTCACCGTGACGGACGATCCGAGCCCTGCTCTACGCTTCAGATACCCCGACGCCTTATACCACCAAAGCGGGTGCATTAGAACCGTCGCGGAACGTTGTTTTCCGACCGTTGCGAATGGCGCCCGCAATTGGGGCAAATCCGCCCGGCGGAAGGCGCGGAACGGGACCGTTGGCCTCGTCGGGCGCGGCGACGTCGTTTTCACGCTGGACGGATGCCCGTGTCACGCTCCTCGAACCCCGACGGGCCAAACCTTCCGCGCGGCGAACGGCCGTGGGAACTGCAGGAGGGTGAGATGAAGCGCATGGTTGTCGTCGCCGTGGCGGCGAGCGTGCTTATGAGCGTGCCACAGGTTTCGGCGGCCCATGGGGCTCACCTCAAGGTTTGTGCGCTAATATACGCTAAGAAGAACACAGCGTGAACTCCACCCTTCCGAGAAGAGCGGGGAGCGCAGGTTCCGTCGGCCGACGAAGTTGTCTGTTGAACCCGGGCGTTATGGTTTGGGATGGAGCTGCGCCGCCAGCGTCTTTAACCGCCGTCGGGCCTCGACCAGCCGGCCGTCGGCGCGATTCTCCTTGGGCTCACCTCAAAGGTTTGTTCGCTAGAAGGCGCTATTGCGGTCGGCCCAGTAGCCGTCGTTGGTCATTGAGTGCGCCTCGCCGGAGGACGTTGATCGCGATCGCGCACCTTCAGATCCGAGTGCGCGGTCTCTGGCGGCCCCCGCTGGAAGACGGGGCGTTGGTGGTCAAATACCGATCCAAGGCCCTGTCGGCGGCTTCGCTAGCCGACCGCAGGTTAGCCACGGAGGGCGGCGCAAAGCGGAACAGGAACTCCGCGGGGCCTGTCATTTCCGTGCGATGGCGCAGCAAGGTCCCTCGTCGGCTGGGCGTCAGCAGAAACAACTCCCGGCCCTTCAAGAACGGGCTGCCGGTGTCGAACGCGATGGCCCCGCCCAGCGACAGAACGCTGATGCGGCCACTAACCTTGCGTCGCCGTTCGGAAGTGGCGCCGATCGCCATCTTCACCTTCTGGCCCAAAGCCGGCTCTCCGGCGATCGATCGGAAGGGATGCCATTTCGGATAGCCGGGGAAATCTGTGAGCGCGCGCCAGACCTTCATGGGCGGCGCGGCGATGTCGATCTGGGTCTCAATGATCATGGCTGCTCCCTAGAGGTTGTTCGACATTGACGTTGTGGCTGAGCCGGACGAGACCGGCATGGAGGTCTCGTGCCGGATGGCGCCAGGACGCAGGTCACCCAAGAGGATCCGGCCACGGCCGGGACCCAGGTCCTTCCCGCCCCGCGCTCACGGATGCAATTGGTCCAGGTCTGCGCAGGATGTGCGCTCGGTCTGGATCGTGAGGTGGTGCAGGTCAAAGTCCTCCTTGGGGCGTATGGAGATGGCCCGTCGAACCGCTTCGGCGTCGGCCCCCTCAGCGAGGACCACGTGCGCAGTGCAACTGGTCTGGCCGGCGGTGTGATCGAGGCTATATCCAGCGCCCATGGGCTTCTCCAGTGAGCATCGCGTGATCAACAACGGCGCGCCGGTCCAGGCCGGCGCGCCGCCCCTGGCCTAGTAGTGGTGGCGATGACCGCCGTAGCGGACCACGTCGATCTTCTCCAAGGTCACCAGCCCGACCTCGTCCTCAGGCTGCAGCGTGGCGATAAATGCCCGCAACGAGGTCTCGACATCGACGATCTCGACGACGACCGGCAGGTTGGGCGCCAGGTCGAAGGCCTTGCCGCCATGCAGGGTGCTGGAGGCGCCATAGCCCCGCAGCCCGCGCAGGACGGTGGCGCCGGCCAGACCCATCGACCGGGCGCGTTCGACCAGGACGTCGAAGAAGCGATGATCGCCGATCATGGCGTTCTCATCGGTATAGATGCGTAGCAGCAGTGCTTGGCCCGGGGTCATCTTAGGCTCCTTGCTCCTGAGTTTCCGGCGAAGGCTCGCGCAGGTCCTTGGCGGTCTTGCGCAGCACGAACCGGCAGATGGCCGGCAGGACGAACAGGGTCAGGGCCGTGGCGGTGATCAGGCCGCCGATGACCACGGTGGCCAGCGGGCGCTGGACCTCCGCCCCGGTCTCGGTGGCAAGCGCCATGGGCACAAAGCCAAGCGAGGCCACCAGACCCGTCATCATCACCGGCCGGAGCCGCTCCATGGCCCCGTCGATGATCGCCTTCTCCAACTCAAACCCAGCTGCCAAGCGCTGGCGGATGGCAGTCATCATCACCAGGCCGTTGAGCACGGCCACGCCGGACAGGGCGATGAACCCGACGGCGGCCGAGACCGAGAACGGGATGCCGCGTAGCGCCAGGGCGAATACCCCGCCGGCCAGGGCCAGGGGAATGGCCGAGAACACGGCGACAGCGGGCGCGAAGCCCCCCAGCGCCATGTAGAGCAAGGCGAAGATCAGCAGGAAGCAGAGCGGGACGACCAGGGCGAGCCGCGATTGCGCCGCCTTGAGGTTCTCGAACTGCCCGCTCCACTCTATCCACGACCCGGCCGGCAGCTTGACTTGGGCGTCGACCTTGGCCTGGGCGTCGGCGACAAACGAGCCGAGATCATTGCCCCGAACATTGGCCTGGACGACGACGCGGCGCTTGCCGTTCTCACGGCTGACCTGGTTGAGGCCCTCCGAATAGGAGAAGCGGGCGACGTCGCGCAGCGGGACCGAAAGGCGCGCGCCGCCCCCTGCCCTTTCGGGCAGCATCACGGGTAGCGCTCCGACCGCGTCCAGATCGTTGCGAGTGGCGTCAGGAAGCCGCACGACGATGTCGAAGCGCCGGTCGCCCTGGAAGACCAGGCCGGACTCGCGCCCGCCCATGGCCACCGCCAGGGTGTCGGCGACCTCCTCAACCGTCAGGCCCAGGCGACCGATGGCGTCGCGATCGAGCGAGACGTCCAGGGTCGGGAACCCCGAGGTCTGCTCGACCTTGACGTCGGCCGCGCCCTTGACGCTTTGCAACGCCTTGGCGATCTGGCCGGCGCTGGCGGTCATGGCGTCCAAGTCATCGCCATAGACCTTGATCGCCACATCGCCGCGCACACCGGCGATCAGTTCGTTGAACCGCATCTGGATGGGCTGGCTGAACTCGTAGACGTTGCCCGTCAGGCCTTCGAGCTTCTTCTCCATGCGGGTGACGAGCTCAGCTTTCGTCTCCTTCTTGTTGGGCCATTCGTCCTGCGGCTTGAGAATGATGAAGCTGTCGGACGCATTGGGCGGCATCGGATCGCTGGCGACCTCGGCGGTGCCGGTTTTGGAGTAGACGAACTGCACCTCCGGGAAGGTGGCGATGGTCCGCTCGATCTGCCGCTGCATGCGAAGCGACTGCTCCAGCGAGGTCGAAGGGATCCGCAGCGCTTGGACGGCCAGGTCCTTCTCGTCGAGCTGCGGCGTGAACTCCCGCCCCAGGAACGAGAAGGTGACCATGGCCACCAAGAACATGCCGACCGCCGCGCCGATCACGGGCCAGGGCCGGGCTACGGCCTTGCGCAGTAGCGGCTCGTAGCGAACCTTGGTCCAGCGGACCACGGCCACTTCCTTTTCGGCGACCTTGCCGCGGATCACCAAGGCGATCATTGCCGGGATGAAGGTCAGCGACAGCACGAAGGCTGCAGCCAGGGCCAGCATCACGGTGATGGCCATCGGCGAGAAGGTCTTGCCCTCGACGCCGGTGAAGGTCAGCAGCGGGGCGTAGACCAGCAGGATGATCGCCTGACCGTAGACGGTCGGCGAGATCATCTCGCGCGCCGCCTCGCGGGTTTCCTGAAGCCGCTCCGACAAGGTCAGCAAACGACCCTCGCGGTGCTGGCGTTCGGCCAGGCGGCGCAGGCTGTTTTCGACGATGATCACCGCGCCATCGACGATCAGGCCAAAGTCCAGGGCGCCCAGGCTCATCAGATTGCCCGACACCCCCAGCCGGTTCATGCCGATGGCGGTCATCAGCATCGAGAGAGGGATCACCAGGGCGGTGATCAGCGCCGCCCGGAAATTACCCAGCAGCAGGAAGAGCACCACGATGACCAGCAGCGCGCCTTCGACCAAGTTCTTCTCGACAGTCTTGATGGTGGCGTTGACGAGCTTGGAGCGGTCATAGACCACCTGCACCTTGATACCGGGCGGCAGGCTCTTGATGATCTCGGCCAATCGCTCGGCCGAGGCGCCGGCGACGGTGCGGCTGTTCTCGCCGGTCAGCATCAGGACGGTGCCGACCACGACCTCCTCGCCGTTCTCCGAAGCCGCGCCGGTCCGAAGTCCGCCGCCGACTTGGACATTGGCCACGTCGCGCACCCGGATCGAGACGCCTTCGCGGCTGGCGACCGTGGCGTTGGCGATCTCGTCGATATTGCGCACCCGCGCGTCGGCGCGAACCAGATAGGCCTCGCCGCCCCGCTCCAAGAAATTGGCGCCGACGGCGAGGTTGGCCGCCTCCAGGGCCTTGCCCAGCTCGCTGAACGACACGCCGTAGGAGGCCATGCGCGCGGGGTCGGCCTGGACGGCGAACTGCTTTTCATAGCCGCCGATGGAGTCGACGCCGGCCACCCCGGCCACGCCTCGCATCTGCGGCCGGACGATCCAGTCCTGCACTTCGCGCAGATAGGCCGCCTGGGCGACGGCGTCGGTCAGGCGCTCGCCCGCCGGTGTCAGATAGGCGCCGTCCGATTGCCAGCCCGGCGCGCCGTCCTGGACCTTGGCGCCGCGCCCGCCGGGGTGGTCGTAGGCGACCGTCCACATCAAGACCTCGCCCAGGCCCGAGGAGATCGGGCCCATGGCCGGTTGCGCGCCGTCGGGAAGGGTTTGGCCCACGCTGGTCAGCCGTTCGGAGACCTGCTGGCGCGCGAAATAGAGGTCGGTGTTTTCCTTGAAGACGATGGTGACCTGGCTAAAACCGTTGCGCGAGATCGAGCGCGTGCTTTCCAGCCCTGGAATGCCGGCCATCGCCGTCTCCACCGGGAAGGTGACGAGCTTTTCGACCTCGGCCGGGGCCAGAGCCGGGACGACGGTGTTGATCTGCACCTGCTTGTTGGTGATGTCGGGCACCGCGTCGATCGGCAGCCGCACCAGGTTGTAGACACCCAGGGCCGCGATCAGGGCGACAACGCCGATGATCGCCCAGCGGGCGCGGACCGAGAAATCGAGAATCCTGCCGATCATCGCGCGGCCTCCGAAGGCTCGGCCGCATGGGCGACGGGACTATAGCGAACGGTGACACGGGCCACCTGGCCCGCGCTTAGGCCCGGGAAGTGGGCCTGATAGCGCGCCGGGTGATTGTGCCCGCCCCCGCCTAGTGAACCGCGCCAGACGACCGAAGAGGCGCCCAACCGGGCGCCGGCCGCATCATAGGCTTCGACGTCGAGGCGCCCCTGCACGCCGGCTTTCCAGAGGGGAGCTCGACGCACCAATCCAGACACGCTCAGGCCATCGACGTCGTTCCACGCCGTCGCGGTGAGCACCTTCAGATGGCCCTGGCTCGCGAGCTCGAAGGCGGGTTGGGGCCTTGCCCGGCCCTGGGCCAGCGCTGGCGTCGTCATGATCGCCAAGATGGCGAGACAAGCGCAAGCGTTGGCGGGGATCGCGAGGTTTCGCATCGTTGCGCGCCTAGTGCCCATGCTCGGCCTCCCCCTTGCCAAGCTCGGCCTTCAGAAGGAATGCGCCCTGGCCGGCGATCTGTTCTCCGGCCGTGACGCCTGAGAGAATTTCCACCCGGCCGCCGCCTCGCCGGCCGATCTTCACCGGCCGCGCCGTGAACCCGTCCTTGCCGCGAATAAAGACAGTGTCGGCGCCTTCGACCGACTGCACCGACTCCTCGGGTACGGAGAACCGATCGCCCGAAGCCGCGCCGCGCGGCGTGATCCGCACCCGCAGGGCCTGGCCCGGCACGAGGCCGGCCTGACCTTGCGCGAGGGTGAGGATCGCCGTGGCGGCCCGGCTTTCGACGTCAACGCCGGGCGTGATCGACCGGACCACGGCAGGGATCGTGCCCTGGGCGGTTTCGATCATGGCGCCATCGCCAGCGGCGATGCGGGCGGCGTCGGACGATGGCAGAGCCGCCTGGACCTCGATCTTGCGCGGATCGGCGATGCGGAAGAGTTCGGTACCGGCCGTCACATAGGATCCCAGCACGGCCGGGGCCGCGGTAATGCGGCCGGAAATCGGACTGGAGACGGTCACGAAGCGACCGTTGGCGCTGACGCCGGCGGCGAGGCCGGCGCTGGAGGCGCGCCGCAGCTCGGCCTCGGCGATGGCGACCTCCGCCTGGGCCGCTTCGAGATCCTGACGGGCGGTGATCTTGGCGTCAAACAGGCGCTTCTCGCGCGCATAGGCCTGGCGAGCGGCGGTGGCCTTGGCGGCGGCGGCGGCGCGTTCGGCGCTGATGGCCGCCGCGTCGCGGCTTTCGATCGAGGCCAAGGCTTCGCCGGCGCGCACCGGGTCGCCAAGACGCTTGTTGATCCGCACCACGGCTCCGTCGGCGCGAGCGGCCAGGGTGGCCGCGCCGTCGGGCGAGGCGATCACCGTGGCCTGCGCCAGGATGCTAGCTCTCAGATCGCCGGCGGCGAGGGTTTCCAGACGAATGCCCGAAGCGGCCAGCCGCTCGGCGTTCATCTCGATATGGCCTTCTTCTTCCTCGTGTCCGGCCTCGGCTTCACCTTCCTTATGACCGGCTTCGCCTTCCTTGTGCTCCTCCTCGTTGGCGGCGGCGGCAGGCGCCTCGGCCTTGGGCGCAAGAAGCGAGCGTCCGATCACGGCGCCGACGCCGGCGGCCAGCAGGCTGCTGATCGCCACGGCGGCCAGCAGAGTCTTTTTGTCAGTGGGTCTGGGCATGTGGAGGTCCTATTGCGCGGCGGCGCGTTCGAGCGCGGCCAGCGCCTTGGCGCGCTCAAGGCGCGCGGCGATCAGGTCATTGCGGGAAGCCGACAGTGCGGCCTGGGCGTCCAGGACATCGAGCAGCGAGAACTTGCCGGCCTGGAAGCCCTGACGGGCGAGGTCCACGGCCTGCTGCGCCTGGGGCACGGTGCGGCTTTGCAGCACCTCCAGGCGAGCTGCGGCGGCCCGCAGGGAGGCTTGCGCGTCGCGAACCGCGCGGACGGACCGGGCCAGAACGAGGCGCTCGCGCGCCTCGGCCGCCGTGGCGTCGGCGCGAGCGGCGGCGACATTGCCCTGGTTGCGATCCCGGATCGGAATGGGCGCGGTAAAGCCGACGACCAGGGCCTGATCGCCCGTCTGCTCGAAGCGCCGGACACCAGCCTGAATCGTCAGGTCGGGCTTGCCGGCCGCGCGTTCGCGGTCGATTGCCGCTTGCGCGGCTTCCCGCTCGGCCTGGGCCAGCCGAACGTCCAGGGAAGCGGTCGGGTCGATCACCGCCGACGGCGCCGGCCCGGTCGGCGGTTCGACCAACTCGATCGCCGGGTCGGGATCGGCCCAGAGACTGGTCAGGGCGCGTCGGGCGGCGGCGGCCTGAGCCTCAGCCGCGAGCACGGCGGCGTCGGCTTCGTCGCTGGCCGTGCGAGCCCGCAGGGCGCGTAGCGGCGGTTCGCGACCTGCCTCGACCAGCGTCGTGGCGACACGGGCCAGATCTTCGGCGCGTTCGGCGGCTTCCTTGGCCAAGGCGACCCTAGCATCGGCCTCCAGCGCCTCGGCATACTGCGTCTTCACCTCCTGGATGAGGTCGGCCCGAGCGATGGCGACACGAACGACGGCGGCCTCGACCTCGGCCTGGGCGGCCGCGGCCCGGGTTCGGCGCTTGCCGCCCAGCTCAAGGCGCTTGCCGATCGAGAACGTCGTCTCGGCGCCGGAAAACCCCTCATAGGGACCGGAGCCGGCGATATTCTCGCTTTCCAGGCTGGCTTCCGGGTTGGGCGAGAAGCCGGCCTGACGCGCCCGACCCTGGGCGGCGGCGAGCGCGGCCTGGGCCGAGGTTATCAGCGGCGATTGGGCCTGGGCCCGCTCTAGAGCGGCGGCCAGGGTGATTGGAGCGGCGGCCGCGCACAAGGGCGCGCCGAGGCTCGCGAAAACCGCGACCGCACCGAGAACGGCGGGTCGGGCAGAGAGCGATGACATGAAATGTCCCTACTTGCGATCTGACAGGGGCGAACACGCGCGTCGGCGCGGCCGGGGTCAGGCGCGAGGGGGCTCTTTGATGCGGTCCGGCCAGGGCGACGACGGTATGCCCGGGCTGTGCGGCGCGACTCGACTGGCCATCACGCGCAGCGTGCTGATTTGCGCTGTCTCGACGCCGATGACCGGCGACCCATGATGGCAATGGCCGTGAACACAGGCCTCGCCGCCATCGCTTTGATGACGGTCTTGCGAGTCGTCTTCGACGGCATGTTGAGCCACGGCCGATTGGTCGATCGTCGTCACGGTAGATTCAGCGCCGCAGATCGCGGCGTCGACGTTCGGAGCCACGACGATGGCTAGCATCAGGCAAGCGCAGACCACGCCTCCCACCTGCCTTAGCCATGTCCTCAACCTCGTCATGCTCGTCCTATAGCGTGCGCATGGCAGCGCGGGAACGCGTTATATAGTCACAAATCCCTATGGCTGGGGCTGCGGAACAAGATCACGCCGAGGCGCCGGCCTTGGCGCCCGTGGCGGCACGCCGCGACCACCAGAACCCGCTCACGAGGACGACGAGCGTCAGGACCTGAGCCGACACTCCCTCGATTGTCGGGAACAAGCCCAGCAGTTCGATGCGCGGCAGGGCCAGCGGATGCAAGTCGAGCATCCCCGCCTCCTGCAGCGCGGCCACGCCCTTGCCGGCCAGGACGACCGCCAGGATCGCCATCAGGATGGCGCTGTACTCGAAGAACTGGCCGATCGGCAGGCGCTTGGAGAAGCGCAGCATGACCCAGGCGATGGCGGCCAGCACGACGATCGCGCAACCCACCCCGGCCAGCACCGCCCCGGCCCCGCCCTGGGTCCAGAGGGCCGTCAGGAACAGGATGGTCTCGAAGACCTCGCGATAGACGACGATGAAGGCCAGCAGGAACAGGAACCAGGCCGACTGCTTGGACAGGGCGTGGGACAGCTTCTCGCGGATATAGACCTGCCAGGCGTCGGCCTGGGCCTTGCCGTGCATCCATAGGCCCACCGAGATCAGCACCACGGCGGCGATGATCGAACCGAAGCCCTCGGTCAGTTCGCGGCTGGCGCCGCTGATCGAGATGAAGAAGGTCGCCGCCGCCCAGGTCAGGCCGCCGGCCGCCAGGGCCGCGATCCAGCCGCCGTGGACGTAAGGCAGGACGTCGGTCCGCTCGGCCTTGCGCAGGAAGGCGATCATGGCGACCACGATCAACAGGGCCTCCAAGCCCTCGCGCAGCAGGATGGTGAAGGCGCCGGCGAAGCTCGACAGGCTGCTGGCCTTTTCCGGCGCCAGAGCCCGGCCGGCCGCGGCGAACAGGGCGTCGAGCCGTTCGATCTGGCTCCTGACCTCGCTGGCGGGCGCGGCCTTGCCGATCGCGCCGCGCACGTCGCCCATCGCCCCTTCGATCCGGCGCATCAGCGCCGGGTCGCGCGCGCCCAGCGACGGCTCGACCGGCTCGAAGCCGTCAAGATAGGCCGCCAGCGCCAGGTCCGCCGCGCCCTTGCGATCTCCCGCCTCATAGGCCTTGAGACTGGCGGCGAGCTTCTGGCGCGCCACGTCCAGCGAGCCGCCGCCGGTCCGGGTGACGACCTCCGGATGGCGGCGCAGATAGGCCGTCAGGGCCCGCGCCTTGGTCTCGCCGATGGCCGAGGCCAGGGCGGCGGGCGTGGTCTGGGTCAGGGTCTGAAGGTCCGGGAAGCGGGCCCGCACGGCGGCGTCCTCGTTCCACAGTTTCTCGCCTTGGGCGGCTTCGGCGTCGCTGAAGGCGAAGCGCCCGACATAGAAGGCCAGGTCCCAGCGGTCGTCGGAGGGCAGGTGGGCGTAGCTGGCCATGGCGGTGCCGTCGAGGCCCTGCTGAATCACCTGATAGAGCCCGAAGACGCTGCGCTGGCGGGCGCGCTCGGCGTCGGCGAAGGCGATCGGCGGCGG
Organism: Caulobacter sp. SL161; assembly: GCF_026672375.1. GTDB lineage: Bacteria > Pseudomonadota > Alphaproteobacteria > Caulobacterales > Caulobacteraceae > Caulobacter. The sequence continues at coordinate 30,383 of NZ_JAPPRA010000002.1, read as the reverse complement.
ATCCAGGCCCGCCGCGTTGGGCCCGTCCGCCTTGCCGGTCTCGCCGTGGCAGGCCGCGCAGTTCTCCGCGTAGAGGGCCGCGCCCCGCGCCAGGTCCGGCGCCCGCCGGGGGGCCAGCGGCGTGGGATAGGCGACCAGCAGCGCGTTGGCCAAGGCGTGGGCCTTGGCCGAGACCACGGCCGGCTCCTGCCTGGCGGCGATGGTCGCCTGCAAGCTTTCGGCCTGGGCCAGCAATTGAGGCTGGGCCTTGGTGGCCGGCAGGCCGGCGATGCGGTCGCGCACCTGACCGGCGAACTCGTTCATCTCGGCATATTCGGAAGGACTGACCACCTTGCCGTCCTTCACGGCGCCGGCGTAGTCGACCGAGAGATAGTCGAGCAGCCGCCAGGCCGTCTGGGACGAGGACGCCTCCTGGGCGTGGGCCATGGGCGCCGCCGCCAGGATCAGGACCGACAGCAGCGCGCCAAGGATCGAGGCCAGACGCCCCTTGAGACCAGTAATCATTATCAATCCATGAGCGCGAAGCGGCGTGTTTGGCAAGAGCTTGAGCATGTCAGGCGGGGGTGGCGTCGGCGCGGTGTTCGGCGCGGGCTTGGCGAATGATCTGATAGGCCGAGCTCAAGAAGACGCCGGCCAGCAGCACGCCGACGATGAGATCGGGCCAGCGCGAGCCGGTCAGCCAGACCATGACCCCCGTGGCGGCGACGGCCAGGCATTGGATCAGGTCGTTGCGGGTGCAGAGCCAGACCGACCGGACGTTGGCGTCGCCGTCGCGATAGCGAACCAGCAGGGCGGCCGCGACGAGGTTGGCCAGGGCGCCGAACAGACCGAGCGCCGAGATCGCCTCGCCCGACGGCGCCGCGCCGCTCCAGGCTCGCCAGGCGGCGAAGCCGACGACGGACAGAGCCACCGCGCCGAGGCTGACGCCCTTGAACAGGGCCGCGCCGGTGCGGATGGTCACCGAGCGTCCGATGGCCCACAGGCTGATGGCGTAGGTGGCGCTGTCGGCCAGGAAGTCCAGGGCGTTGGCCGACAGGGACGCCGAACCCTCGATCAGGCCGCCGATCAGCACCACGACGAAGCCGAGCAGGTTGATCGCGATCACCCAGGCCAGGGCGCGGCGATAGGCCGGGGTGGCGCCGTCGAACTTCACCTCGGCGCCGCAACCGCAGCCCAAGACGGCCGGCTTGCTGGAACAAGAGTCGCTCATGGCGTCATCCATGCATCCTCTAGCCACTAGAGGATCAAGGGCCTATTTGCCTAAGGCGAGGAAAATTCCATGACCCTATCGATCGGCCAGCTGGCCACGGCCTCCGACGTCAAGGTCCCGACCATTCGCTTCTACGAGCAGATCGGGCTGCTGCCGGCGCCGATCCGCGCCGCCAATGATCGGCGGGTCTATGACGCCACCGCCGTCCGGCGCCTGGCCTTCATCCGTCACGCGCGCCAGCTCGGCTTCTCGGTCGAGGCCATCCGCAACCTGCTGGACCTCTCCGACAATCCCGAGCGCCCCTGCGGCGAAGCCAACGCCTTGGCCGTCCATCAGCTCGAAGACGTCGAGGCCAAGATCGCCCAGTTGGAGACGCTGCGCGACGAGCTGCGGCGGATGGTGGCGGCCACCTGCGACGGGCGGGCCGCCGACTGCAGGGTGATCGAGGCGCTGGCCCTCACGACGGAAACCTGATTGTCGCCACGCTCGCGACGGCCAAGCCGGCAGATCGGCCCGCCCTTCATATTTCAGCCGGCGGGATGCGCCCGATGGTCGCTTTGCTGACGCCCAGAACCCGGGCCAGATGGCGCACGCTCTCGCCATTGGCCCGTTGCTGGGCAACGAAAGCGCGTTGCGCCACGGTCAGGCTGTGACGGCGGCCAAGCTTCACACCGCGGGCCTTGGCGCGTTCGCGGCCTTCGCTGGTGCGCGAACGGATCAACTCGCGCTCGAACTCGGCCAGGCCGCCGAGCACCGTCAGCATCAACCGGCCATGCGGGGTGGTGGTGTCGGCCCAGGTGTCTCGAATTGAGCGGAACTTCGCGTCTTTCTCGGCGAGCGCCGCGAGGACGTTGAGCAGGTCGCGGGTCGATCGCGCCAGTCGATCCAGTCGAGTGACCACCAGCACGTCGCCGGCGGCGAGCGAGGCGATGGCTTTCTTGAGCTGGGTGCGATCGGTCTTGGCGCCGGACGCGGTCTCGCTGAACACCTTCTCGCAGCCGGCGGCCGTCAGTTCGGCGACCTGCGCGGCGACGCTCTGACCGTCGGTCGAAACCCGTGCATATCCGCAAATCATGCGCCTATTTCTGAGACTATAATTCGAGACACGCAAGCCGCTGTTTTCGTTGAGGCTGGTCAGCGTCTCTCATTTCGTGAATTCTGAGCCGCCGCAGAAGCGGCGGAGACATTCCGATGGCGCGGCGAAGCTTGCTCACGGGTGACGAACGGCGAAGGCTGTTCGAACCTCCGGTCACTGATCGGGAAGTGGCGCGATACTATACGCTGTCGCCCGAAGACCTGCGGTGGATCGACATCCGCAAGGGTCCCGCCAACAAGCTCGGTATTGCGCTGCAGCTGGCGCTGCTCCGACATCCAGGATTTGGATGGCGATATGGTGAAGCCGTGCCCTTGGTCGTCACGCGGTTCCTGGCTGCACAGCTCCATGTGTCGCCATCGGCCTTAAGCGACTATTCCAAACGGCCCCAGACTCGTCTCGACCACACCGGTCAGCTCTACAGTCGGCTAGGATTGCGCACATTCGTTCGCGACGATCTTCGTCAGGCCGTGTCAATCGCTGCCGCGGCGGCCGGGGCGACGGACAAGGGCGGGCCGATCATTGAAGCCCTGATCGCAGACCTGCGCGGGCGCCGGATTGTGTTGCCGTCTCCAGATACCCTGGAGCGTGTCGGTTTGGCCGGTCGCTCCCAGGCCCGGCGCAAAGCCGCAGAGGACCTCCTGGCGCCGCTCACGCTTTCGCAGTTGGAGGCTGTCGACCGCCTACTGATCAGCGATCCGGCTTTGCGCAAGTCGCCTCTGGCCTGGCTGCGTGAAATTCCAGAATCCCCCAGCGCTGCGAACATGGCGGCCGTCACCGAGCGCTTGGCTTACATTCGTGAGATGGGTATCGATCCGGTGATCGCCCAATCCATCCACGAGCGCCGCTTCGAGCAATATGTGCGTGAAGGTTCCGTCGCACCGGCCTTCCTGCTCAGCGGCTACAGCGTCGGCCGCCGCCGCGCGACCGTAGTGGCGCAACTGATCTTTCTGGAAAGTCGCCTCAGCGACGCCGCCACGGACATGTTCGACAAGATGGTCGGCTCGCTGTTCGCCAAGGGGCGGCGAGGCCGCGAGCGCAAGTACCAGGCCAGCAGCCGCGAGATCAGCCAGCTCATGCGCTTGTTCAGTGGTGTGATTGGCGCAATCGACCAGGCCAGGATGGATGGCGGTGACGTGCTCGATCGCATCGACGCCCAGGTGGGCTGGTGGAAGGTTCTCGCGGTCCGGCCCAAGATCGACGCCCTGGCGGCTCTCGCCATCGAAGATCCCCTGGTCAGCGCCGCAGATCGCTACGGGGCGCTGCGCCGGTTTGCTCCAACGTTCCTGGAGCACATGCAGTTCAGGGCCGGAACCGGCGGCGCGCCCTTGCTCAAGGCGCTGGAGATCCTGCGTGACCTCAACCAGTCCGGCCGGCGGGAGCTTCCCAGTGACGCCCCGCTGCCGTTCGCATCCAAACAATGGAAGGCCTTGGTCAAGCCGGCCGGAGGACCGATCAACCGACGCTTCTATGAGACGGCCGTTACAGCGACGCTGCGTGATCGCCTTCGATCCGGCGATGTCTGGATCGAGGGCTCGCGCTCCTACAAACGATTTGCTGACTATCTGCTGCCCAAGGACGAAGTCGCCGCCGAAGCCAAGGCGCTGGCCGTAAACGTCGAACTGAGAAGTTATCTGGCTGAGCGGGCCGGCTTCCTGGATCAGCGGCTGGCCGTGTTCGCCAGGCGGTTGACCAGAAATGACCTGATCGGGGTGACGCTGAAGGGCCAGGAGCTGTCGGTCACGCCCGTCAAGGCCAATGCGCCAGACGAGGCCCGCTCTCTGGACCGGGCGATCGACGCGCTACTGCCGCGCGTCCGGATCACTGAACTGCTGCGAGAAGTCGACGTCTTGACAGGCTTCTCCTCGATGTTCCGCGAGCTACGGTCCGGGAAGGTCCACGATAATTCCAACTGCATCCTCGCCGCCGTCCTGGCCGACGCCACCAATCTGGGCCTTGAGCGCATGGCCAACGCCAGCCAGGGCGTCACCTACGCTCAGCTCGCCTGGACCCAGAGCTGGTATCTGAGCGAGGAGAACTACAAGGCCGCGCTGGCCAGGATTATTGAGGTTCATCACGCCCAACCGTTCGCGCGACATTGGGGCGATGGCCAAGCCTCGTCGTCCGACGGCCAATTCTTCCGATCCGGTCGACGGCGGGGCGGCGCAGGCGAGGTGAACGCCAAGTATGGGCCCGAGCCTGGCCTACGAATCTACACCCACCTGTCGGATATGCACGGCTCGTTCAACACCCGCGTGCTATCAGCCACCTCATCGGAAGCGCCCTATGTGCTCGATGGCCTGATCGGCCGCGGGGGCGGCGAGCACTATACCGATACTGGCGGAGCGACTGACCACGTCTTCGCGCTATGCCACCTGCTCGGCTACCGCTTCGTCCCGAGGCTTCGCGATCTGCAAGATCGACGGCTGGCCATCATCGGCGCAAAGCCGCGCCAGAAGATTCTGGAGCCGCTTTTAGGCCGGCCTATCCGGGTCGATGTGATCGAGGAGAACTGGGATGACATCGTCCGGCTCGCAGCCTCGATCAAGGCCGGCTCAGTCGCTCCATCGGTCATGCTCAAGAAGCTGTCTGCGTTCAAGCGCCAGAATCGTTTGGACATGGCCCTGGCCGAGGTCGGCCGGATCGAGCGCACGCTGTTCACCCTGGATTGGTTGGAAAGCCCTGAACTGCGCCGACGTTGCCAAGCCGGGCTCAACAAAAGCGAGGCCCGCCACGCGTTGGCTCAGGCAGTGTTCGTTCACAAGCAAGGCCGCATCGCTGATCGCACGCTGCAAAACCAGGAGCACCGCGCCTCGGGCCTCAACTTGGTGATCGCCGCCATCGCGCTTTGGAACACATTATATATGCAGCGGGCCGTCGAGCATCTGCGCGAGCGGGATGTGGCTGCTCCCGACGAGCTTCTGGCGCACCTGTCGCCGATGAGTTGGGCTCATGTCGGCCTCACGGGCGATTACCTCTGGGCCGACGCCGCAAACGCAAGCGGGTTCAGGCCGCTGAACGATCCGGCTGACCGGCTCTACCGCGCCGCATAGATCGTGTTCCCGGTTCGTGCTTCTAACCGAGGTTTAGCGAACAAACCTTGAGGTGAGCCCCATGGCGAGGCGATGGCCGGCATGGCGGTCGCGGGGACGGTCGATGCGGCCGCCCAGTCGATCCGGGACAACGCCAAGGCCGTAATCCAGCAGTTGGAGCAGAGCTTCGGGATCAGCTCGTTCCGCGCCCGCCAGGACCTGGCCTATCTGATCGCCGAGATCGACGACGTCGCCATCCGCCAACAGGGCAAGCTGCTCAGCCAGCTGAATAAGCAGGAGCGCCAGCTGTTTGTCGACAGCAACAACCTGCTGGTCAACGCACGGCGCCAGGCAGATGGCACGTTGCAGGGCGTCCAGAAGGTGGCCGAGACGATGGAAGGCGGCGTGTCCCGCCTGCCGCTGGCCGACCGCAGCCCGCGCGTACTGCGCGCGCGGCCGGAATATCTGGTGACCCAGGCGGGCGAGGGAGCGGTCAGCATCCGCGCAGAGGGCAGCCTTCTGGGCTCGGGACCGGCGATCCTGCGCATCGGCGACCAGAAGTGCGCCCTGGCCGCTCAGACCGAGACCGCAGTCACCTTCCAGTGCGCGGCGGCGATTTTCCGGACGAAGGACGCGCCGACCACGGTCACCTCGGACCTGGAGGTCACGGCTCCGCGCGGCTTCCTCGACGTGATCCTGTTCCGCCCGGCGAAGATCAAGAAGTACCATCTGGCGACGGTGGTCGCGCCTGCAAAGCTCGGCACCTACACGATCGAGGGGGCCTACGACACCACAGTGCGCGAGACTCAACCCCGCGACGGCCGGATCGAAGCCTCGAACGAGCACTGCCAGGGCGAGCGCGTCCATGGCCCGTTCCGCTTCTCGGCGACCCCCGGCTGGTCGGTCGATCCGGCCAGCATCCGCGAGGGAACCGTCCATGGGACCAACCGCCAGGCCAGCATCGAAGGCCCCCACGAGGTGGCCTTCAGTGGCTTCTACTACAATGCCAAGCTGAAGAATGGCGGCGAGTGCGTGAAGGTACTGGGAAAAATCGTGAGCTACGACGCGCGCGCCTGGCGCAATCAGGATGTGCTCTGGACCGAGTATCGCGACGTCGATCGCGAACAGCCCCTGGCCCTGGCGGGCGCCGGCATCGCCTGGGGCGGCGACGTCTCAATCGCGCTGCCGCCGCGGATGAAGTGGTTTCGCGTCAAGGTCCGCCAGATCGACGGCCAGGAGCGCGTGATCATCGACCGGGACGAAAAGAACGACTGGTTCTCGCTGGACCACGACGCGGAGCAGCGGACCATCGTCATCCGTCCGCGCAGCCTGGACGAAGCCCTGGCATTGCGCTGACGATGATCACCGGCCCTTGTCGGGTAGGCTATGCGCCCCGACATCGTTCCCCAGAAGATCGTGCGCCCTCTGCCGCCCGAGCGGATCCGTCGCTATCGCCGCAACATGCGCGATGACATTCCGCGCGGCGAACTGGACGATGGCCGTGGGCCGAACCAGATCGGCCTGATCGGCCTTGCGGTGTTCTTCGGCGGATTCATTCTCTGGCCCGCCTTTGCGCCGACGCCGGTTCCGCCGAGGGGCCGGATCGGGCGCCGGTCGGCCCGCGATGAAGGATTCCACCAGGAAGTGGCCTTTGATCCAGTCGTTTAGATGACCCAGGGCTCGTGCGGCCGCGAAGCGCTTTGACGAGCAGTACGAAGGCCGAGCGCCAATCGGGCGAGTTGGCCAGAAGGCGGGTGAGCAGTCTGTCCGCGGCGCGGCCCGAGTTGGCGCCTTCGACGTTGCCGCGCTCGACCTCTTGCATGAAGTCGGCGTTGGGTCCGCCGATGAAGGCGAGCACGACTTCGAAGTTCGCGTCGCGGCGGCGGGGATCTTCGATTCAGCACCCAGCGGTCGTCCACCCGGGGCTTGCCGTGGCTCTTGGGGAAACAAGGCTCCAGCCGAGTCATCTTGCTCGTCCGTCAGCCAATACAGGTCACTCACGATCCAACCCCCTCAGGAGCCCGAATCAGACCGCGCCCCTCGGATCAATGGGTCCTGAGTCTAGCTGAAGTATCTCCCCTTCAAACGGATGCGCCGTTTCGCTGTAGCGAGGAACTGATGGCCCAAAAGCCCGAGTGCAAGTATTGCCATCAAACCTCGTGGCACAGCGCCAGGCTCTGGGCCGAACGCCACATCCAACAGACCGGGCACACTGTTCAGGTGTCGTTGTACTTCGACATGCGCGACGCTGACTGGCAGGCCAAGCTGTCGCCTGAACGACGCGGAAAAATTGAAGAGGTCCGCAAGTCGGGCGTCGCCTAGGGCCTGGACGGATCGCTGCTCGCCGGCCGCAAGCACTAGGCCGGTCGACATCGGGATCATTCAGCGCAACCTTGCGGCCATGGAACACCAGACTGCCCAGCATGATATTCCGGCCCTGGACCAATGGGCCAAGGACCTCGGGGATATCGGCTGGTTCATCCCGCCGTTTGTCCAGATGGGCGTGCTCGACCAGGTCGTGAAAGCCGCCAGGGCGACGGCCAGCTTTGGCCAGAGCCAACTAGAGGCCGAGCTTATCCAAATCTACCGGCCCATCAGCCTAGCGGCCATGCTGACCGAGCGCTACGTGCAGGCAGCGGTGATCCAAGACTATGCCGTCACCATCGGGGAGGCGATCGAGGCGCACGTGCTGGGCCTCGATCACCTCGCGGTAGGCGGTTTGGTGCCGGTGATCGAAGGAGCAGGGCGGCGGCTCGCGGTCCTTAACGGGCTGTCGGGCGACGGTCATCTGAAGGTCGTCTTCGGCAGCTTGATCGAGGCCTGCAAGTCGCAGGCCCAGGACCGCAAGCTCGGAACGGTCGGCGAAGTGCTCAGCATGCTGGACAGCTTCGGCACCTTCCTGGACCGATACCTCTACGCTGGATCCAGCCGCTACCCTCTGGCGGACAAGACCAACCGACACGGCATCGCCCATGGCGCTTACGACGATGCTGACTACGGTCGACCGATCAACTTCTACAAGACGATCGCCGCGATCGATTTCCTGACCTTCGTGTCCACCTTCGTCGGTGGAGGGTCCTGGATGGCACCGCCGCTGACGCCCAGGGCATTGCTGCTGGCCCGATCTTGGCTTGAGCAGCGCGCCACCCGAGATGCTCGGCTGGGCCGGACACTGGGCGAACCGATGGCCACTGAGCTGAGCGAACTTCGCGACGCGGCATCCTGGTTGGCGACGCTACCACTCGACGACGCCATGCAGCTCTAAAAATTGTTGGAAGAGGAGTCCACCGGCACGCTCAGTGAGCGAAAGCAATACATAATATTTCTGATAAGATATATTAGGCGATAATATGCTGTAGCCGCCATTTAGTAATGTTGTCGAAGACTCCAAACCCTGCGAAACTCACGCCCCCTTACGAGATTTTCGTTCCAGAAACAACGTCATAAAAAATCCGCTCGTTACAAACCAAGTTATATAAATACTGATACCGTACATAAACCATGCGAAAAACCAAATCGGCTTCACATTGACGCCATGAATTTGTATAGCCTTGAGCCAATATCATTGAGAATTCTCATCGATCTAATATCGTACGGAAAATCCGCAATTGCGGATGAAATAGTTGCTCCGCCTAGATTGCCTAGGCCAGTTACCTTAGCAGCCGCGCTAAAGAAAGACGTGGGCACCGCTGCCCTTCCATCATTCAACGAGGTATCCATTTTTCGGTAAAGGCTACTACGGGCTAGAACAAGATTTTCAACTGCCGGCAGCGTAAGCCTTTGCGCGCCCGAAGGGTCGAAAAAATTTAGTGGGTCATTGCCCACATAGGCATACCAGTTGAGCCCGTCGTCATATCCGATGGGGTCGGTTTGGAGGAACCTTCCGAGGGTGGGTGAGTAGGCGCGAGCCTTGTAGTGGTAGAGCGAAAGGTCTGAGAGGTAGACCTGACCTGTGTACTGGAAGAGACCAACGTTTCCAGGCCCGGGCGCACCATACTCATCATAGGTCAGTTTGGTGGTCACCGCCCCATTGCTATCGGCGGCGGCGATGATCGACCCTTGATGGTCGGCCAGGAGATAGTCCGGCGTCGTACCCGCCCCCGTATAGCGCGCCAGCACCTCGTCTGCGCCACCGCCGAATACATAGCGACGCTGTAGCGTGCTGGAGTTGTTGTACTCCCCAATCACATGGACCCCGTCATAGAGGTAACGCGTCGTCGTGCCGCCTACCGTCGTCGACGTGAACAGCCGCCCCATCGGATCATAAATAAGGCTCGCGCCGGCAGTCGTGCCGCGCAGCCTGTTCTCGCTGTCGTAAGTATATCGCACCGTCGGATTGGTGCAGGCCGGATTGGCCGTGGCCGCGCAGACTAGATTGCCGCGTCCATCGTAGCCATAGACCGTGTAGCCAGACTGCCCCGACGTGCCAGCGTCCAGAACCCGGTTCAACCCATCCGTCTCGTAGGGCCGATCAACGACGTAGGCCCCGTTCCAAGCGTAGGTCGAGTTGCTTATGGTCCGCTGCTTAATCTGGCTAGCGGCGTTGTAGGTGAAGTTAAACTGAACGCCATCACCCGCACTCGTAGGCGTGTGAGTCATGCTCTGCAGCAACAGGTTTGTCGGATTGTAAGCGTAGGACGTTCTGACCTTGTTGTTGCCGCGACTGACAGCTGTGCGACGACCAAGCGCGTCATATGCAAAGCTGGCGATCTTGTTGGCAGACGAAGTACTACCGGCGCGCCGCACCGCTGTCAGAGCCCCGGCGTCGTCATAGACGTAGGTTACGAAGAAGTTGTCAGGCCAGGTGAGCTTGGTGCGGCGGCCCGCCGCGTCATACTCGTAGCTGACCCGGCTGGCAGTACCCAGCGTATCGTCCTGCTCCCACAACAACCGGCTGAGAGCGTCATACGTGCGACTAGTGGTGCGCGATCCGTCAGTGACAGCAGTCAGGTTGCCGAAGTTGTCGTAGGTGTAGGTATAGCTGGCGCCTGGCAGATCCGCGTTTGGCGTGGTCCGCGTGCGCAGACGCCCCAGATTGTCGTACGTACTGACGATCAAGCCATCGGCGCGTAGCCTGCGCGAAGTAATATTCCCGGCGCTGTCATAACCATACTCCTCGAAGTCGAGACTGTTGGAACCTCCCGAGCCCTTCGCCGTGCTCGGATAGGTCACCCGTTTCAGGCGATCAAGACCGTCATAGGTATAGGTCGTGACGTTGCCATCCGCACCCGCCCCGTCCTTGTCAGTCGCAATCTTGCCATTGTCCGTGTAGGTCATGCGGCGGTCATAGAATGCGGCGACACCCACGCCGGACTGAATGGCGGTAAGCTGATTGTTGTCGTTGTACGTGTTCTGCGTGATCCGATCCGGATCGGGGGTCGTCGTGCTCACCGAGCAAGCGGCCGGGCGGCTGGTGAATGCGGCCATGCGCTGAGCGACGCAGTTGACGCGGCCCAAGCTGTCGTAGTTGGTCTGGGTCAAGGCGTAAGCCGTGCCGCTGGCGTTTCTCGATTCCTGGGCTACGGGGCGCCCGTAGCTGTCATAGTCTGTCGCCACCGCGCTGTGGGTCACGAAGCTGTTGGCGAACGTTGCGTCTGAGCGATCGGCCACCACCCCCGTTTGTACCAGCTGCACCTGTCCGTCGGCACGATAGGTGATCTTGCTAGCCCGATACTTCGTGGCGCTACTGATCGTCACCGCCTGGCCTACGGTTCCAATCACCCAGCGCGAGGCGTCATAACGAGTCTGGACAATATCCCCGTTACCGGCCAGCGGGCCATCGGTCTCGATCACGTCACCGCGGGCATTATAGGCGTAGGTCGTCGTTGAGTAGGGGCCGGAGCTGGCCGTGGCGTTCCCGGCCCGCGTCGTTACCGAGATCAGGCGCGCATTGTGATTGACGCTAGTTCCGCTCTCGTAGGTATACTCCGTTACCAACTCATCAGCTGTGCCCGCACAGCTAGATCCCGTACGGCAGGATGAGGTCGACTGAAGACGCCAGGCTGGAGCGCCCGACACGGCCGCGCCGTCCTTGATGTAGGTCGCGCTGACCTGCATGTAGACGTAGCGGGTCTGAGGGCGAACGCCGTTCGGCCCCGCTGGCCGAGTCACAGTAAGAAGGCCTCCATGCGTCGGGGCGTAGGTAAAGTCAGTGCGGTTTCCACGCGCGTCTTCAACCCATTCGGGTTGATTGCAGGTCTTGGGATTCACGCATTGGAGAGGATATCGCGCCCGAACGACAGTGGCGCTGAGCCCTGAATTCGGCTTAGGGTTGTTCCATAACTCAAGGACATTCTGACGTTCGTCCATAGTCCACGAAACGCTATTACCTTCCGGGAAGGTGATCCTGTTGAGATTGCCGCTACCCGGCTTGTTGCCATCCCCATTGTATTGGAAGTTCGTCGTCTTGCCGTAGGCGTCGGTGTCGCTGAGCACCTTCTGGGTGCTCATGCGAGACTTGACAATTCGCGTCCGTCCGAGAGGGTCGGTTGCGGTTACGGTAAGAATTCCATCCTTTTTGTAGGGTTTCCTTTCAAGCACCCAAGGCGCATCCGGCGGATCATAGGCGATCGAGTAACTATACTGCCAAGTCTGACCAGCATAGGTGACCGAACCGACACGCACCGTCGTCGTGCCGTGTTCATCTGTCGTCCCGGTAAACCCATAGGTCCTGACGACACCCGCGGCGGTCGTGATTGTATTGCCGCTAGGCAGAGTGCTGGTCGCCGATTTCCCGAGAGCTTGCGCCGAAGCGAAGGTCGGTCCAGTGCAAGCCCCGTTCGAGCACGCGCCATCGATCAAGTTTACCGCTGTCGCGCTCCATTCGCCCGTGCTGAAGTTGTACGGTCCAGCCATAGCGTAGCCGAGACTACTTTCCACCCGGATCCAGGAGGGAAACCATGCCGTTCCGGCGCCATAGGTGAAAGTAAGCGTTTCTCCCGTGGGATAAGCCACGCTTTGGAGTTTGCCGTAGACGGGCATTGGGTAGGGACCCGCGAGCACCACCCGCTCGAACCGCGCCACCGTGCCGTCATTTAGCGTGTAAACGATCGACACGCCGTCATCGACCAGGGTGCTCGGCGTCGGTTCATCGTCGGCGGCGCTGGTGCCTGTGAAAGGTTCGCCCGCAAACTTCTCCATGCGCCCCATAAAGGTGACGGTTGTCTCCTTGAGCGCGCTAAAGCCCCCCGGCTGGTTCAGAAAGCCTAGGTCCAAGGTGTCGGCTTCGCCGTATGGCATAAGCTCGACAAACGAGAACATGGATGAGCGGCTGCGGCCGTCCTTCAAGAGAGTCCGGACCTCTCTCAGAGAACCGGCGCCGTCGGGACCAATGCTGTTTACAATCTGGTCGTAGGCTAGGTCGCCATCGATGAGGTTCACGCCATTGGCGTCCACAAGCGAATACTTCGGGGCTTTTGGCGCGCTTTGCGCGCATGCAATCGATGCAATCCCAAGCGAGGCCAGAGAAATCAGCGCGAGAAGCAGCACTCCCTTTCGCGCCAGCTGGATAACCCCTTGCGCGAAGCGACCGACCTGAAAAACCATGGATTGTCCCCACCCGACAACGCGGCTATTTGGGTGGAGCATGGCTGCGGGGCGGCGCTCGCGTCAATATTGCAAAGCTAAAAATTCAATGTAAGGCTGCTTTCGATTTCGAGATCGGGGGCGATGAGGAATGGCGCGGTTTAGGGGAGCGGCAAGTGCTGCCGCTATGTTGGTCGCGCTTTCGACCTCAGTCGAGGGGCAAGCCCAGTCGGTGCAGACCGACTATACCTACGATGTCCACGGAAGATTGGTGACGGTCGCCCGACCCGGCTCGACCACCACCTACACCTACGACAACGCCCAGAACCGCACCCGGGTCGTCACCACTTCTACGAACAATGCGCCGGTCGCCAACGCTGACGGTCTGCCTGGCTCGCTGATCAGCGTCACGCCTGGCAACGCTGTTGCCTTCAACCCGCTGACCAATGACACCGACGCCGACAGCGACGCCTTCTTCCTGACCAATGTCAGCGGATGGAACACCAGCAAGGGCTCGGTGAGCTTCACGGCCAACTGCCTGCGCACCGCCACGTCCTGCGTCACCTACACCGCCCTCAGCGGCGCCAGCGGGACCGATACCTTCGCCTACGCCATCTCCGACGGCAAAGGCGGCGTCGCCACCGGTTCCATCACCGTCACAATCAATGCGGCGGTTTCACCGCCTGTGACCTCGGCCTCGACCACGTCAGTCACCGCCAACTTCGCCGGCAGCGGGACCAGCTATCCGCTCAGCCTCAGCATCTCGGGGGGCACGCCCACCAGCCTGGCCATCACCTCGGCTCCGCCCTCCAGCGCCGGCGTCGCAAGCGTTAGCGGAACCTCGATCCTCTTTACGCCCGCCAACGGCTACAGCGGTCAGACCCAACTGCAATACACCGCCACCAACGCCGGCGGCACCAGCGCCGCCGCCACGGCCACCATCAACGTCAGGCCCGTCGTCAACAACGTCACCGGCCAAAGTGCGACGGCCGGACAGGCCGCGAGCATCAATCTCGCCGGCTACGCCGCCACCAACGGCGTCACCTCTATGAGCCTGCCCAACGGGCCCAACACCGCCAAGGGTGTTGCTTCGTTCAGCGGCACGACCCTGACCTACACGCCCAACCCCGGCCAAACCGGTTCGGACACATTCGCCTACACCGGCACCAGCGCCGGCGGCACTTCGGCTCCCGCCAACATCACCTTCAACATTCAAAGCTGCACGGTTCCTGTCGCGGGCGCATCCAGCGCGACCGTGCCCTATAACTCCGCCAGCAATGTCATACCGCTAAACCTGAGCGGCGGCGCCGCCACCAGCGTCAATTACGTCACCGGCACCTCGCATGGTAGCGTCGAGCCCATCGGCGCAACGATGTATTACTCGCCGTTCCCAGGCTACTTTGGTTCCGACAGCTTCACCTACAACGCCACCAACGCTTGCGGCACAAGCAACACCGCCACCGGCTACATCACCGTGTCGCCGCCGCCCAATCAAAGCCCTTCGGCCAGCCCCGACTTCGCGACCATCGCCGCCAGCGTCAACGCTTCGGGTGAGACCTACGCCTACTTCGACCCGCGGACCAATGACAGCGACCCCGACGGCGATCCGTTGACCCTGGTCAGCGTCACCGCCCCCTCGGACGGCAGCACCTGGACCAACCCCAACAACTACATCTCTTACATCCCACCCGTGGGATGGAGCGGCAACGCCTCCTTCTACTACACCATCTCCGATGGCCGCGGCGGCACGGCCCAGAGCTACGTCGTCGTCACCGTCAACCCTCCGCCGCCGCCGCCGCCGCCTAATTCTGCGCCTACCGCTAACCCTGGCACAACCGATCCGGTCTGGCAGTCCACCACGGCCTATGTCGACCCGACCAGCAACGACACCGACCCGGACGGCAACACTCTCACGATCCAGTCGATCGACAGCACTTACTGCGCCTATGGCATGATCAACGGCGTCAGCACCTGCCCCAGCAACGTCGGCTCTATCAGCCGAAGCGGAAACACCTTGATCTACAACGCCCCGTTCCTGTCGAGCAGCGGTACGCCGGGCAGCAACTACATGGCCTTCGTCGTCTGGTACACCATCTCCGACAGCCGCGGCGGCACGTCTCAGTCCTACCAGATCTTCAACGTCTACGGTCCCCAGTAGCCTCCGCCCTGCCTGTTGTGAGTGTCAGTCCATGAGCAGATCCGCCATCGTCTCGACGATCGCCTTGGCCGCCTTGTCCGTGGCCAATCAGGCCTGGTCGGCCGATTGCCAGAGCGATCTGCGGGCCAAGCTCGAGCCGGCGCTCAGGACTGAAGCGATCAATGAAGATCTTCTGGTCCAGCTCAGGGGCCTGATGGCCAAGCCTCGCGACTTCGAAGATCCCCAGCAAGGCGCTAACTGCTCTAGACCCACCCTCGACAACCCCCTCTATCCGGGGATCCCGGTCAAGGAGTGCTCCTATCAGCGGCTGGGTCTGAGCGGTTGGGTGACCCTCGCCAATCCAAGCGCCGAAGTGGCCGCCAAGTGGATCACCGCCGCATGCTCGGGCGCTACCGACGTCAAGGCATGTTCGGTGCAGCTGACGGCTAAGGCCTGGTGCGCCAGTCAGTTCACCTTCCCGGTCGTCGGTAACCTGATCCAGCCTGATCCCCTCAACCCTCAGCAAGGCGTCAACACCGCCTTCCTGCATGGGGTGGAGATCGCGCGTCCGGCCTGGTTGACCCAGAAGACCCCCCTCCCCGCCGCTACTCAAAAGCAGCGGTTCTCCCCGCTCCTCGCCAGCGCCAACGCCTACTCAGGTCCTGTTGGGGCGGTCTCCTGGCCTTCGGGTCTCTCCGCCTCCGTATACGCTCAAGAAGACCGAGCCCGCCCCCCTGCCGCCAAAGCTGCTCTGGCCGGCGCCTGTCCCGCTATCGCTCGTCGCGACGGATGGCTCGCCATCTCCCAGGCCGCCTATAACCAAGCCTGGCGAAACGCCAGGAACCCTCTCTTCGATCTCGCCGCTAAAGCCTTAAGCGCCCAAACCTCCGGCAACACGCAACGCTGTCCATAAGGGACAGGGGCCGCTCACGCGCGACAAAGGCCGGTACGATCAAGGCTGATCAAACCGTATATGCTGGGCATATCGAGCTACCCGCGACGCCTTGAGGCGTCGCCCAACTAGGGTCTGGGCGTGGTTTGGTTCAGCCCGGCATATCGATCCCCCCTCTAGAAGCCCTGCTCCGCCCGCAGGATGGCGTCTCTCGCGCCCGTCATTCGAAGCGCCCATCAAGTCCAAGGCGTGGAGGCTCAACGAGCCGTTCAGAAACTGTTAACCATACCATTAGATGAATGTTTTTGGCTTTATCTTGCGCCATTTTCATTCAAACTGGCGCACGCGAACCCCACTTAGCGATTCAGAATGAGGGCGGTGAGAGATGAGTTCGATCGTGACGGAAGCGGATCGGATTGGCCAATTAGCCGTCGCAGGCGAGCAGATGGTTGAGCGGCTTCGCCGCACAGCGTTCTTGCCCGGACAGACTAAGAGCTTGGAGGTCCGCATTGGTATCGCAGAAGCTGCTGAGCTACTGGGCTGCTCGTCAAATCGAATCCGGATGGCCGAGCAGGATGGACGCCTCCCCTCCCCGCCTGAATCCGGGAGCGGTCGGCGGATCGGCTACGACATCCCAGCCCTTCTGAATATGCGACAGGTCCTCGGCGCCTCTCCGCGGCGCGGGCCCAACGATCTCCCGTCGATAATCACGGTGCAGAACTTCAAGGGTGGTGTTGGGAAGTCGACCGTTACGACGCACCTTGCCCACTATCTGGCCGTCGCTGGGTATCGTGTGCTCGTCGTTGATTGCGATAGTCAGGCGACCACCACGACGCTCTTTGGGTTCAATCCTCACTTCGCCATTCGACGCGACGAAACGCTCTATCCCTATCTGTCGATCGAGCCCACCCAGGATGATCTGGCCTATGCGGTCAAAAAGACCGTGTGGCCAAACGTCGATCTTATTCCCTCAAACCTGCAGATGTTCGACATCGAGTATGAGCTCGCCGCAGCGGGAACGGGTGGAGGCGGTGTTCTTGCCTCACGGTTCCGTAAGCTCCGCGAGGGTCTCTTTGAACTGGCCCAGGATTACGATGTGGTCCTCCTGGATCCGCCGCCGGCGCTCGGCACCATCTCGCTTGCGGTCATGCAGGCGGCCAATGCGCTCTTGGTCCCGCTCGCAGCGACGACGCCAGATTTCTGCTCAACCGTTCAGTTCTTGTCGATGATGGACCAGGTCATCGGTCAGCTCACCGCTGCGGGCATCACCGTCGAGTACGATTTCTGCCGGCTGATCTGTTCCAAGTTCAACGCCAATGACCCCAGCCAGGACATGGTCCAACGCGTCATGGATCAGGCCTTTGGCCCCGCTCTTCTGCCGGTTCCCATCCTTGAGTCCGCGGAAATCAGTCACGCCGCGCTACGGATGATGACGGTCTACGAGCTGGAAAAGCCGATCGGGACGCCAAGGACGCACAAACGCTGCCGCTCCAACCTGGATGAAGCGCTCTCCCAGGTCGAGCAGCTCATCCGCCGTCGCTGGGGTCGGCCCGCCGCCCAGCCTGCGGTCTCTTTGGCCGCAGAGACGGTCTAAGGCGTCTGGAGAAAGCACGATGTCCAAACGTCAGTCGGACTACCTCAACTCTCTTCTTGGCGCAGGTCCCGACGCCACTTCCCCAGCGGCCGAAGCGGTAACGCCCGCGCCGCAGGCGCCTGGTGCGAGCAGTCCAGATCCAGCCTCCCCTCCCCTCCCCTCAGCGCGCTCTGCGCCGGGCATGACATTGCTCGCGCGCGAGTCTGCCTTGGCGCGGATTGCGGCGGGTGAGGTCAAACAGGTCACCCAGCTTCTGCTGGATCCGGCACGTGTGCGGATCTGGGCTGGCAATGCCCGGCACCAGCAAAGTCTGAATGAGGCGGCCTGTCGGGATCTGATCGATTCCATCCTGGCCGAAGGCGGTCAAAAGGTGCCGGTAGTGGTGCGGCGGGTGTCAGACGATCCGCAGCATGATTATGAGCTAATTGCCGGAACCCGCCGGCATTGGTCGATCAGCTGGCTTCGGGCCAACAGCTACCCAGATTTGCAGCTCCTGGCGCAGGTTCAGTCGCTCGACGATGAGAGCGCGTTTCGGCTTGCCGATCTTGAAAACCGGGCGCGCAAAGACGTCTCTGATTTTGAACGAGCAAGGAATTATCGCGACGCTCTAAGAGCCTACTACGGCGATCGACAGGTCCGCATGGCAGAGCGGCTCAATCTGTCCAAGGGCTGGCTATCGAAGATGATCTCTGTCGCGGAAATCCCCGACTGGGCCGTTTCGGCCTTCGCTGGCCTCGGCGATATTCAGCTGAAGACCTGCTACCCGCTCGCCCAACGCATTAAGGCGCTTTCGCAAACCGACCCTGCCGCCGTTAAGCGGATGCAGAAGGAGGCGGCTCGCCTAAGGCAGGCGCAGCGTTCGCGGCTGGCAGAAGGTTTCCCGCCATTGAGCGCCGCTGAGGTTTCAGACGCGCTCACTAAGGCCGCAAAACCCCCAAGCCTGGGCCAAGAGTCGCTGTTTGCTGCCGACTCGGTGCATGGTCGACGCGCCCTGTCGGTGCTTTCCGCCAATAGAAACGGCGCAACACTTCGGATCCATGCTGGGTCGGGCGCGAGCGAAGCTGAGCTCTTGAGCCTCGTCGAGCGCGCCCTGGTCTATCTGCGGACCCAAGGGCGCGGCGTGGCGGATTAGGCCTTGAGAAAAGTTTCCCCGGGGAAACTTTTTTAGTCGTGGTCAGAGTCGGCGGGGTCGGACGAGCCGGGAAGAGCGCGAAAGTTTCCCCGGGGAAACTTTTTTAGCTGGAGCCATGATCGGCGGTTCGGTCGGACCAGGGAGGATAAAAAGTTTCCCCGGGGAAACTTTTTACGACGGTAGAGAGAACGCGCTCTTGTCTGGAACGGTCGAGCATCATGGCTAACAACATAGGCAAGTCCGCCATCGAGCAGATCGACCTGTTCCTGCCCTATCTGGCTGATCTGAATCTCCGCGATCAACGCGAGATGATGGAAAGGCCCTTTTTCAGCCTTTCGAAGACCAAGCGCACAAAGCCGATCGATTACACCTCACCCGACGGGAAGGTCTGGGTCCACGTATCGGCCAACCCTGACTATGGCATGGCCACCATCTGGGACGCCGACATCCTGATCTACTGCGCGAGCGTCCTCAACGACCTCAAAGAACGACGCGTCAATGAGATCCCTCGCGTCCTGAAGGTCATGCCCTATGACATCCTCAGAAGTATCGGCCGCCCTGTCACAGGACGCTCGTACGAGCTTTTAGCCGCAGCGCTCGACCGCCTTCAGTCAACGACGGTCAAGACCAACATTCGCGCCGACCAACGCCGCGAGGCCACCTTCTCCTGGCTCGATAGCTGGAGCCAGCTGGTCGACGAGAAGACCAACCGCTCGCGCGGGATTTCTATCGCCCTGTCGAGCTGGTTCTACGACGGTGTTTTGATGGCTGGCGGCGTTCTCTCGATCGACCGCTCCTACTTCTCCATTACCGGCGGCCGCGAGCGCTGGCTCTATAAGGTCGCACGCAAGCACGCCGGCGGGGCAGGGGAGGAGGGGTTTGCCATCGCGCTCCCCACACTCTTTGAAAAATCCGGTGCTGAAGGCCAGTATCGCCGCTTCAAGTTCGAGATGAGCGCGCTTGTCCGGGAAAACGCTATCCCAGGCTATGACCTTTCGCTCGAGCCTGCGGTCACCTCCAAGGAACCGCTTCTGCGCATTCGGCGAAAGGCGGCAGACAAGGCCCCCGCAGTCACGAAGGCGCCATTGGAGCCCAGGGTGGCAAAGAAGGATCCTCCAGCCGCACCCAAGTCGCCGGCGCGGGATCTAGAGCCACGTGGGTACTTGACCGATGAAACGCTAGCGCACCTGCGTGAACACTACAGGGGTTGGGATTTCCATTCCCTGCATCGGGAGTTCCAGACCTGGTTGCGCGGCCAGGATGACCGAGAGCCGGATCGCTACCAGAGCGCCTTCATCGGATTTGTGCGCCGGTACCACGAGAAGAACCGCTTCCAGCTGCGCGGCTGACCCTCTAGCGCGCCCATTGGCATGTTCGCCGGTGGGGGCGCTCCGATCTTCCGTGTTCCTGAAATGTCGTGTGGTCCACAGGGCAGGCTTGGCGGCAATGGCCGCCAGCCTCGTAAACCGCTCTTGGCTGAACGTTTTTCTTAAGGCGGCGACACAAAGTGATTCAATCACCAGATCCTAGAAGGCGCGCTCTACCGGATTCACCGATCGTTCGACACTTCAGGAACGCGACACGACACCTCAGGAACAGCTTATCGACACTCCAGGAACATCGCCCTCGACACTTTAGGAACGAAAGCCCGACACTCCAGGAACGCTGTGGATAGATTCAGGCAATTGAATCTAGATGTTAGGCGGAATTGGCGGCCTTTAACCTTCTAACTTTTTCTACTCTAACCCTCTAACGCATGAAGATTCTGAATGGATAGAAGGGGCAAACCAGGAGATGAAAAAGCCTTGCAGTTCAGCCTAACGCCCAAGGAACGAGACAGCCGACAAGTGCAACTGCCGGACCGGGCAGAAGCGTCAATGCGCCAGCCACCCGTTCTGACCGAGAAAGGGGCGCACTTCCCCAAACCGCCCGCGGCCTAAGAAGCTCAAGCGCCCTAAATCCCTCGACCAGGGTCGCGAGGGCGAAGGCCAACCAACCTGCTGGCGGCCAGAAGACAAACAGCCCATAGCAACCGAGAAGATAGACCAAGGCGAGGATGACATTGGTCACCGCCCAGCCTGGAACCATATCGATCGGCCGGGATCTTCCGCGCTGCAGCCCACTCGACGGGGTGGCGGCGTCCAACACAACAGGCGGCAAGGGTTCAAGCAGGCCGTCTATCCGCGTCTCATACCGGTGACCAAGGTTCACGGCGCAGACGGGACGGGTTGGTAGCCGCGACGAAGCTTTTGCCTGCGCAGAACCTCCAGGCGCTCCAGCGCAGCGCCTGGCGTTGCAAACCATTCGACGATGGAACGGCCGCCCCTGGCGCCGATCCGTCCCCACGTGCGGCACAGTCCGGTTTCGCCAAAGAGGCCAGGGACAATCGCCAGCGCATAGAAGCGAGCCATGTTGCGGCTTGCATCTCGCCGATGAAGCTCTTCAGGGGCCATTCCGACAGCCTTTCGGATGCGATGAGCGCCAGGCTCGAACCGAGCCAATACGACAGCACAGTTATACGTCAAAAACGGACGTATCGCCACTCTCGCCTCCAACGAAAGAAAAAGGGAGGGCGGGGGAGGGGTGTCTTCAACAGCACCCAAAAAAAGGCCCCCCAGCCATGTCAGACGCTCTTGCTCGCCGGATCGGCCCTATCAACTATTGGCCCGCCGCCGACGCCCAGTTCAGGCTCCCCAAGCCCCTGATCACCCTGATCGATCAAGCCCTGACCGCCCCGCTCAGACCAGGTATCACCAAAGCGGCTCGCCACGCGGCTTTGCAGATCCGACTGCATGAACTGGGCTTCGGGCTTGGCTATCATTCGAGAATGGAGGTCGGCACCGGCCACCGGCGCTTCAAGTTCGAAGGACGATTCGATGTCGTCTGGACGCCTGACACTGCAAACGACGGCGACTTTGTGGAAAAGCCGATCATCTTTGAGGTCGATAGCCACTGGAAGCACGAGTCGGCGCTCAAGCTTGGCAGGGTAGGGGAGGAGGCTCTAAAGCTCTGGATCTACTACGGCACTCGGCCAGCACCGCCCGAGCCCGTTGAACCGGGGTTTCGGCGCCTCAACATCCTGAGCATCCAGCCCTGGCGACTTGGTATAAAGGAGGCCCACACTGTTCGTCAGCGCGTTCCAGGAGCTTGGCCCGATCCGCTTTATCCGACGATGGCGCCGCATGGCCGGCGCTCTTGATCTCGGGAAAGGCCAAGCCCAAACTCATATCCCAAAGCGGCCGCTGGAGGGCGTTATGACCAAGACGGAGTTGGATCGACGGTTCGAGAAGCACAACGAGGCGCTTGTCGCGATCATCCGCGAAGGCACCCGCTGGCAGATCCTTGGGTTCACGATCATTTTCGGTCTGGGAATGGGCGTCTTTGTTATGCTGGCGCGATAGGCCCGGCGCTGCCGATCCGACCCACATGCGCCCCGTCAGGCCCTTTGGCCTGACGGGGTTTTCCTTTGCTGGGTGGCGGAGGCTAGCGCTGTGTGCGTTCAACCGTCATGTGTCGTACCCGCCGCTTGGTCTGCGAGGCCATCTAGGTAGCGACGGATCTTTCCAAGTCTTGTCAGGAACCCCGCAGCGATTGGCTGGCTGACTGCGGCAGGAAAGCCTGAGGGGAGGGCGCTCAAAACCCCCTCCAGCGCGACTGGCGCCGTGGCCAACAGGTCGGTAAACACGTCCATGACGGCCTCAGGGTTGAGGCCAGCGGCGGTGCTGCTCTGTACGAAGTGGCGAGGGGCGATGTCGTCAATCCGATAGTGGCGATGATCTCCGATCGCCATGGCCAGTTTCATCTGCTTGGCCTCAATCTGGCGAGCAGCGCGGCTAGGCTCAGCCGAGAGCACGTCATAGAGCGGGGTCATCCGAAACCCGCCGCCCGGGTAGTGGAAAGCGCTGAAGTTCTTGGCGTGACCGTCGGTGGCGGCCAGCAGCCAAAAGACAATCTGCGCCTTCAGGAAATCCAGACGGTCGAGCTTGGCCTCGTCGCTGGCCGCCAGAAGCCCAAGGCATGCCAAGACGCCCGGCCCACCGTCGGATTCGTACTTCCTGGCCCAGGGGATGGAAAGCGCCTGGCAGAAGTCTTCCTGAGGCGTCCGGAGAAGACGGCCATCCCTGGCCATGAACCGATCAAACCGCTCGATGATCAGCACTTGCTTGGCCCCAAACATGGCCATGGCGACGTTGGCTGTTCGCAGCCCAAGCGCGCGCATCAGGGTCAGGCAGAAGTACTCGTTCTCCACGCTATGGGAGAGGTCCAGGCCATTGGGCAACTGGCCGATCTGCGGCTTGAAGATATGGGTCGTCGGCGTCGTCCCAAGCGGGCGAAGCCACTGGCCGCTATGGCGCAGAAATGCGGTCTTCTCCTGTGCGCCGGCGATCGAGATCCGGAAGTCATCGCCTTCATCGATCCCGAGGGGCGCACGAGCCAGGTTCGCCAGAATGCGTTCGATATCCGCATCGCTGACAGCCTCGCCGTCAATGGCGCCGACTGCGGGGACATCTACGCCTTCAGGCAGGAACTGCAGCGCTCCCACACAATCGCGGCCGAGCGCGGCGAGGAGGCTGTAGAGGTCGACCCCTTCGGCCCTGACCTTGGCCGCAATGCGGCCCCGTATGGTTTCGTTGTCGGGCAGGAGATTGTCGAACACGGCGATGACAGGCGCGCCGACATACCGGTCCTCGCGCAAGGGCATGGACAGGGAGACCGGGATGGCGTTGGGAGTGCTCAGCCAATCAGGGCCGTATGTGAAGTCGATAGCGCCGTCCGGCGCGCGGCGCAGGAGGCCAACCCTCCGGCCATTCAGATAGACAGCAAGCGGCGTATAGAGCCGTCGCCTGGCCATCAGAACATGTCCTCAAGGTCGTGCGCGCCGCCAGATCGCCGGGGGCGCACGACCAGTTCCAGGTTGAGGGCCGTTAGCACTGCGAACAGCGTTGCCAGGGTGCCGCCGGCGCCGGTCTCCAGACCGGAAATGGTCGCCTGGCGCATCTGAGCCGCGGCGGCCAGGTCGGTCTGGGTCAGACCGGCCTGCTTGCGATGGCGACGCAAGGCGGCGGCGAGTTGGATCTCGGTGCGGGCGACGGGGTCCATCGATGCGGCTCCTCCACAGGACCCTTATACGGAAATCCATATAGAAGCGCAATATACGCCAAAGCGCATAACGTGAGAAAATACGGTTATGCGTATCTGCCGTACTTTCCGCAAAGCCGGAGATCACACACCTGGCTCCAGCTCAAGGAACCATCAGTTGGGTTGTTTGGCGCTGACGATTTTCATGCCGAAGGTCTTGAAGCGGGGTAGGGCGGCGCCATCTCTGGCGCTCTCGTGGGCATGATCGCTGTCGCTACGGCGATGCTGTTTCTCACAGGCTGAACGACCCCAAGCCCACCCCCTACCGGGTCGTCAGAGCCCCGTCAGGTCCGCCGCCTGACGGGGCTTTTCTCTTCTGGCGGCGACATCGACGTAGGTGGGTTCGATGGGGCGCCGGGCGATCATCCGGCGCGGGGTCGTAAGGCTGATGGCTGGCCGTCAAAGGCCTGCATCCGACGATGGCAAGTAGGTTCCCCGGGACGGGAAAGCAGAATGCGCAGCATGCGCAAACCTGGCGACGATGGTCGCCGTGGACATGCCGAAAGGCCTCACAATTTCGAATACGCAGGATCGCCGAGAGGTTGGTCTGAAGGGGGCATTTTGGAAGGGCACGTTACGCACACCTGCGGTTTTTGTAAGCAATTGAAAACATGAGGAAACCCGGGTCGCCGATCATGTGGTAACGTGTAGTATGTTTTGATAAAGCCTAATAAAATCGAGTATTTATGTTACAACGCCATACAACACTACGCGATTCTAGGAGGGGCTATGAAGGCCCGCGACACCGTCACCTTCACCGTGCGGATCAGCCGCGTCGCCGCCGATAGAGCTCGTGCTCATGCGGCAGATTTGGGGATGCCCTTGGGCGAGTATATCGATCACCTGATCATGGAGCAGGCCCCGCCAGCGTTCGCCTACCATGCCCAGCACGCGGCGTTTCAGTCGCTGGTCGCGACGGCATTTTCGCTTGCGATAGCGAGACGCGCACTGACGCAGGCGGAGTTCCAAGCAGCGCAGCAACACGCCTATCAAGCCGCAGCGATGTTGTTTGGGGAGCCGCCTGGCAGGCCTGAGTCTTTGGGTGCTCCATCACCACATGAAGATCCACGTCTGGACGCGCTTTTCGAGGCCTACGCGGGGGTCACTCGGTAGGGGGCCTAGTCGTCTCCCGGCCCATCAGCTGGCTGTGGAGGAGGCCTGGGTCGAGCTCCAAGGCGTTGGCGAGCTCCTCAAGGTCGATGACATCGAGCCGGCGCTCAGCGAGCTCGAGCTTGGCGATGTAGGAGGCCGGCCGGCCAACACGCTCGGCCAGTTGCCGCTGAGTGAGGCCGCAAGCTTTGCGAACTAGCGCCAGGCGCCCGCCGATCTCCCGGAACGGCTCGATGCTTCGTCCAGCCATATCCGCCGTCCTCGATGTTTTTGCAGGACAGGGCTAGCCAAGCAGCGAAATGCTCCCATAATAGGAGCAGTTGGGCGAGTGGCAGTTTAGGACCCGCCATATGCTTGAACTCTGGACGCTCCCCGCGATCGGGAACGCTGATGATCCTCCCAACCCTCAACGCAAGGGTCTCGCAGCACCTGCGGCCCCGTCGGAACCTTCATATGTCTACGACCAAGGTCACGATCACCACGATTACTGCGGATTTTGGGGGAGAGCTAAACGCTGGTTCCGGCGCTGCCTTCGCCGAAGAGCTCGTCTCAGTCCTGGGCGCGAGGATTTCGGACGTCAGCACTGTCGGCAGGCCCAAGCCTGCAAACTCCGATTGGACGACAGGCGCTCATTCGGAGCGTGCGCCGCCCCGGGATGACCAGGGCGTTGGGCCCAAGGCGATGTTGACCATGCGGCTCACCGATGAGGCCAAGGCACGTTTCAGCGATATCTGCTACCAGCATCGCGGCGAAACTGTCAGCGACGTGCTGGTGAAGCTTATGGACGCCTATGAGTTTGGCCGACGGTAACCTACTGGGGACAAGGAAGGCTAATTCTCGTCGGCTTCAGGACGTGGACGCCGCGCCGGCGGTGTCAGCCTCGTCGCGGACGCGCCGAAGGGCATAGCAGATGATGTCAACGAGGAGCTGATGGAGCCTTAAAGGTAGTGGCCGCATCCACGCCCTAGATCCACAAGGGGTCTGAAGAACCCCAAAGTGGAGACACAAGCTTACATAAGGCTGACAGCACCGGCGCCGGGCCCGTGGACCCGGCGCCGATGGGATCAGTCGACCAGCTCCAGCGGCTGAGGCGGGATCTCCAGGGCGTGGACCGGACTTGCGCCCGCGCCGACGATGATCTCCACCGGTCCGCCCGCTACGTTTTCGAGCGCGGCTAGGACCGTGGCGATCTTACTGGCGTAGGCCACGCCCTTGGCGCTATTGCCGGAAAACAGCAGACCTACTGGCTGGTAGGCGGCGTTGGTCAGCAGTGAGCCGCTATCGCCGCCAGCGAAGGCCACAGGACTGGTGTTCTTGATGCTGATACAGTCCTTGAAGAGATAGGTCATACCGTTGCCGTATCTCGTGCGGCTCTGCGCGCTGACCAGATCGACTTCCTGCGAGGTCTTGCCGGTCGTGCGACCGCTCTTGGTCACAGTGTCACCCGGCGCGACCACAGTGTTGGGAGCCAGCAGCGCAGCGAAGTTGTTCTCGCCGCCCTGGTCGGTCAGGATTCGTGGATCGTAGGCGCCGGGCACCTGTGCCATGGCCGCGTCGACATTGTCGGCCGGATCGTCGGCAGAGAGCGGAGCCAGGAAGGTGGTCGTCGCCATCGTTTGATTGGTGGTGTTGCCGTCGTAGAACGCCTGTTGCTGAACGCCAGGGCCGCCGGTCATGCCGTTGAGCGCCGGATCTAGGACGTGACGATTGCTCAGGAGGTAGGTCTTGCCCTGGCACGTGACGAAGCAGCCCAGAGTGCCGGCATAGTTCGTCGACAGCGGCGCGATCGATACCCCGCCCGGTGGCTTGTCGTAGTGGCTTGTGAAGGCGGAACCCTTGTCCTGGCTCTGCGGGACTGGGCTGGCGACGATCTTACCGACCTCCTCGACGAAGAGCGGAAAGCCCGAGGCCGAGGTCAGCGGCGTTTTGGCGGTGGCCAGGGACTCGACCTGCAGTACGATGGCGGGCTGACGTGGGCGACCAGGCTCAACAGTGCGAAGGCCAAGGCCGATCGTCAGGACGTCGAGTGTCCCCGCCGCGTGCGCTTGGCGAAGCTGCTCGAAGTCCGACCAGAGAATCTTGAATTCATCCGGCTCGTCGATGAATCGCGAAAAGATACGGCGATCTTCCTGATAGGTGGACATGGGGGAGTCTCCTTCTTGCTAGGGGGCTGGCGGCCTGACGCCAACGCCCAGGCGCACGCGCGCCCGGCTCGCCTTGACGAGATAGTTGACGTAGATGTTCTGGGGGCGGGTCTCCTCGCCGCTAAGACTCGAGGAGCCGTCGGCGCTGTAGAGGCCTGTGGTCTTGGGCTGGGCCGTGGGTGGCACGCCGCCGCCTGAGCCGGTGTCACCCGTTTCCACGCCATTGAGCGCGCCGTACTCGTGGGCGTGACCTTGGACCATAGGTGGTTGGGTGGAGCCGACCATGGTCGCCGAAGCGCCGCCTGGCGGCGCGATACGACTCGCGAGCCCTGGATCCTGGGCGGCGTCGCTGGCGATCCCTCGGAAGAACTGCCCGCGATAGTCGGGCACACGAAAGCTTCCGGCCGGATCGCCTGTCGGCGTGTAGACCAGCCCAAGGACTCGAAAGAGCGCGCGATACTCGGCCTGCTGGACCAGGCGTCCGTCGCACGGCAACCAGCCCTCGGCGATGATGGCGCCGATAGCCTGGGTGGCCGAAAGATCACCGGCGAAGGCGATCACAGCGCCCACCGGCAGCTCGACGGGGTGGCGCGAAAAGCCCAGGCCCGAAAGGGTGTTATCGCGGGAGGGGATCAAGCGCCCGCCTCCGGAAGGAGATCCAGGTGAGTCGACAGCGCCAGCAGCCGCGTCGGGGTCGAAAGCGACCACTCGTGGTCGGGCTCGGGCGCGACGGCGGCTTGGAGCTGTATGAGTAAGGCGGCGGTGAGATCCGTGACGAAGACCCCGGCCGCCGGCGCGGGCGCGTAACCCATAGCCAGGAAAAACAGGACCACGGCCTCGAATCCGGGCCGCACCGTTACAAGCACGCGCGCCGATCCCGCAGTTAGGAAAGCCTCCAGCCAGGCGGGGGCGTTGCGATCACTCGTCGTTTCGCCCGCCCGTCGACCAAGGTTTGCCGAGCCGGGGTTGTCGGCCTGGCTCCACGGATAGAAGGCGTAGCTGGCGAGGTTCCAGTCGAGCGCCTCGCTGAGGAGCCGCGACTCGCTGGCGCTCAAGGCCGCGTTGAGGCGCGGCGCCGACGCGCCCAGTGCCGCTAGGCCATCCAGGACCAGTGCGCGCTCGAGCGTGCGACCGACCGCGTCGGGCGCCTGACCAAGCAGGGCGTCTCGGATCGCCTGATCATGACGGGCCCGCAGCGTATCGTAGGCCGACACGATGGCGCCATGGGTGATGATCTGCCAGGCGGTGAACACCTCGGTTTGGCCGACAGCCGTACAGTCGGCTTGGGCCACCGCGCTGAAGCTTTCGCTGTCGTACTGGCAGACGACGGGGATAGGGCCCGACTGGGCTTTGGTGAAAGTCGCTGCGCCTTGCCCCGCGCCCTGTGTGGGAAGCGTCCAGGCGAACCCCTGCGGATTAGGGATCGCCGGCGGCGTCGCCGCTGTTTCGGCGCCGGGCCGATCTTTCACCACGGCCGGCAGGAGCGGTGCGTCGGCCTTGGTGGACGGTGTGGGCTGGGAGGTCGGATCAGGAGGGGAGGCTGGCGCGGGCGCCGGAGACGGCGAGGGTGGCGCAAAGGTGACCGGCGTGGCGCCTACCAGCGCCGACAACGGCGAAGCCTGGTTGGCGGTAAGATAGGCTAGCGAGACCGAAGTGACGCTGTAGCCTGGCGGGACTTCGAGCATGCCGGTGCGCGTCTGCTGGTCCAGCCGCAAGCTTACGGTCAGCTCGGCCTGAGGCGGTGCAGGAAGTTCAAGTCCATAGGCGGCCGCGGCGCTCAGATAGTTGGAGGCCTGGACGCTAGTATAGCCGGAAGGCGCCGCGTCGATGGACCAGGTCGAAGGCGGCAAAGGCGCTTCCATGTGAGGCATGGTCTCAAGAAGCGACAGCGTGCCGGCGGCGGGCTTGTCGAGCAGCAGCTCCAGGACCAGGCGGCGGCCGACCTCGCGTAAGCGCAGGCGATCCACACGATCTAGCCAGTGATAGGCGCCGTTGAGCGTGGTGGTTTTGTCGCTGTTGTTGATCCGCCGCGTCTGGGTCGCTTCTTGCTCGCGCACCAGGACGTCGGCACGGGCGCGTTGGATCTGATCGGAGACCCGGCCGGCGGCCTGGCGACTGAGCGTCTGGACGAACTTGGCGGCGCGCGAGAGTTCGCGGTCCTGGCGCCCATCCTGGCCAAACCAGCTTCCCGTAACAGCCAGTTCGGGCCAGGCGTCCTCGTCGAAGGTCAGGCCGGTGTAGTCGCGGATGATTTCGCCCTGACCCAAGCTGTCGCGTAGGCTTTGCGCCAGATCTCCGCTGGTCTTGTCACGTGTGATCCGTTCGTCCTGACTCAGTCTCAGGGTCGCCTCATCCTCGACGCGACCGGATAGGGCTCGGTGGCGATCGACCCGCGTAAGCTCCTCGCCGGGCAGAAGGCTGACGATCTCGGCGATCTCGCCGGTCCGGTAACCCTCAAAGGTCTGGTCGATCGTCTTCTGGACCCCCACGCCAAGGCCGCTGGCCGAAGTGGTGGTCGGTGGGGGCGGCATGACAGGCGCGGGTAGGCGCAAAAGCGCTGAAACCAGACCGATCCGTACGGCGGCCTCTGCTAGCGTCGCGTCGGCGGTGTTGACGCCGATGATCAAGCTCATGCCCCGCGCGACCTTGGCCAGGAAAGCACAGGTGGTTGCTGCCGCCGGGACGGTCTCGCCAATCAGCGCCATCGCGTAGAGCTGGGTCCAGACGATGGAGAACAATCCTGTTGCGGGCGTGACCTGTTGATCCACGAAGGTCTGGGTCGGTTCGTCCAGGTAATCGCTGCACAGCTGCTCCAAGGCCTCAACGGTGGTCGGCTCAAGATCGCGAGCGGCGGCGTCAAGAAGGTTCACGACCTTCAAGGCAAGCGTTCGCTCCGCGTCCGTCAACGGCGCGATCGCGGCCTGAGCGGTTTGGCGCATGGCGCTAAGCGCGGCGGCTGGATCGCTGGCGCCGTGCTTGGATTTGGCCAAGGCCTGGCAAAGCGGCAAGGTCGCCGCGACGGCGCCGCCTTGGTCAAAGCCGATGAACTGATAGGCGCCAGGACGCGCTTCGCCTGGAGCGCCGAGCCACACGAAGTCCAGGATGGGCGTGGTCGCGCCTTGCGGCGTGATCGCCGCGCCCCACGCCGGCGCGGTGTGGCCAGCGTCATCGATAACGGGATCGAACGGATCTGGCGGAGAGGAGACGGGCGCGACGGGTTCGATTGGGGCGACACGCCAGACCTCCAGGGTCTCGTGAAACCACGACGAGGGGCTCAGCGGCATTTTGCACCAGAAGGCCATACCCGAGACGAAACGCAGGCCCACCTCGCCGACCTTCAGGCGTGGATCATGATAGACGTTAGTCAGGTCGATGT